>NZ_QQAT01000005.1:147596-263799 GCF_003350365.1 Rhodococcus sp. AG1013 | reverse complement strand
CGCCAAGGCCATGGAAATCGTGTTCACCAGCGCGGACGCGCAGGAAGGACCGACCGCGTTCGCCGAGAAGCGCCCGCCGGTCTGGCAGGGCCGCTAACCATTCACCGACACGACCCGGCACCGCATCCAAGTGCTCTGGCCGGGTCGCGACACATTCGAAAAGGAACACCCATGACCAACGCTGTCATCGTCGACGCGGTCCGCCTCGCCTCCGGCAAGGGCAAGCCCGGCGGCGCCCTCGCCGGCACCCACCCCGTCGAACTCCTCGCTCAGGTCCTGCGCTCGATCGTCGACCGCAATGACCTCGACCCCGCCCTGGTCGACGACGTGATCGGCGGCTGCGTCCAGCAGGTCGGCGAACAGGCACTCAACATCGCCCGCACCGCCCTGCTCTCCGCCGGGTTCCCCGAATCGGTGCCCGCCACCACCATCGATCGCCAGTGCGGATCGAGCCAGCAGGCCGCGCACTTCGCCGCGCAGGGCGTCATCGCCGGCGCCTACGACATCGTCATCGCCTGCGGTGTCGAATCGATGAGCCGCATCCCGATGGGAACCTCCCCCATCGGCCAGGACACCGCCGGCCCGGGCATCGCCGCCCGGTACCCGGAAGGGCTGATCCACCAGGGCATTTCGGCCGAACTGATCGCCGCGAAGTGGAAGCTCGACCGCGAGACCCTCGACGCATACTCCGCCGAATCCCACCGCCGCGCCGCCGCCGCGGCCGCCGCCGGGTTCTTCGACGCCGAGATCGTCCCCATCGACGTGCACAACGCCGCTGGCGACACCGTCTCCCACACCGTCGACGAGACCGTGCGCGCCGCCACCACCGCCGACGGACTGGGCGCCCTGAAGTCCGCGTTCCGCAGCGACGAGTTCTCGCAGCGGTTCCCGGAAGCGCAGTGGCACATCACCCCCGGCAACTCCTCGCCGTTCACCGACGGCGCCTCCGCCGTGCTGATCATGAGCGAGGAGATGGCGTCCAAGCTGGGCCTGACCCCGCGCGCCCGGTTCCACTCGTTCTCCGTCGCCGGCGACGACCCGATGTTCATGCTCACCGCCCCGATCCCGGCCACCCACAAGGTCCTCGCCAAGTCGGGCCTGAGCATCGACGACATCGACGCCTACGAGGTCAACGAGGCCTTCGCCCCCGTCCCGCTGATGTGGGCACACGAATTCGGCGCCGATCCCGCCAAGCTCAACCCCCGCGGCGGCGCCATCGCCCTCGGCCACGCCCTCGGGTCCTCCGGCACCCGCCTGCTCACCACCCTCGTCAACCACCTCGAGGCCACCGGCGGACGCTACGGCCTGCAGACCATGTGCGAAGGCGCCGGCATGGCCAACGCCACCATCATCGAACGCCTCTGACACACAGAACAACTCACCTGCGCACTCGGGCACACCCGGGTGTGCAGGTGTCTGTCCGCCCATGAACCCGCCAAGGAGACGGAATGCAGCGTAGACACTTCGAGGCCGACCACCAGGCTTACCGCGAATCGGTCCGCGAGTTTCTCGCTCGCGAGATCGAGCCACACTACGAACGCTGGGAGACCGACAAGCTGATCGATCGTTCTGCGTGGACCGCGGCGGGCAGGTCCGGAATGGTCGGCCTCGGCGTTCCCGAAGAGTTCGGTGGGTCGGGTGTCACCGACTACCGATTCCGACACGTCGTTGCGGAGGAGATCGCCCGGACGGCGGTCACCTCGTTCGGCTCCGGCCTGAGTGTTCACGACGACATCGTGATCCCCTACATCGTGCATCTCGGTACCGAGGAGCAGAAGCGGCGATGGCTGCCGGGCATGGCCGCCGGTGACCTGATCGGCGCGATCGCGATGACCGAGCCGGGGGCAGGCAGCGACCTGCAGGGTGTCAAGACCAGCGCGGTGCGGGATGGCGACGAATGGGTGATCAACGGACAGAAGACGTTCATCACCAACGGAATCCACGCCGATATCGTGATCGTGGTGTGCCGCACCGACCCCGAGGCAGGGTCCCGGGGCTTCTCACTGATCGTCGTCGAACGTGATGCTCCCGGTTTCAGCCGCGGACGAAAGCTCCACAAGGTCGGGCTGGCCGCTCAGGACACCGCCGAGTTGGTGTTCGAGGACGTGCGCGTGCCCGCCGACAACCTGCTGGGCACCGAGGGGCGGGGTTTCATCCACCTGATGGAGAACCTACCGCTCGAGCGGATCTCCATCGCGGTGAACGCGATCGCAGCGGCGCGGGCAGCATACGAGTGGACGAAGTCGTATGTCTTCGAACGCAAGGCCTTCGGACGGCCGATCGGCGATCTGCAGAACACCCGCTTCGCCCTGGCCGAGATGCGCACCGAAATCGAGGTCACCGAGTCGCACATCGACCGTTGCGTTCTCGCACTCGGCGACGGCGAGCTCACTGCCGTCGACGCGTCGATGAGCAAGTGGTGGGCAACCGAACTCCAGACCCGCGTAGTCGACCGCTGCGTACAGCTTCACGGCGGTTACGGCTACATGATGGAGTATCCGATCGGACGCGCCTATGTCGACTCGAGAATCCAGACCATCTACGGCGGTACCACCGAGATCATGAAGGAGATCGTCGGACGGGACATTGCCTCCGAGTTCCGGTGACACGGACGCCCCGAACCGATCGACGAGGTCCTAGAGCAGTCGGACCGACCTGTCTGCGAATCGCAGACACATCATTCGCCCCACTACCGAGGAGTTGACATGGAATTGATCGCAGTACTGGAGTTGACCTTCAAGCCGGAATCCCTGGACAAGGCGCGCGAGGTGATGACACGGGTACTCGGCGAGACTCGTGGATTCCCCGGCTGCGTGAGTGTGAAGTCGGTTATCGACGGTAGAGATCCCAATACCTGGCGTTTCGTCGAGACCTGGGAATCAGCCGAGCACGATGCCGCGTATCGCAAGTTCCGGGCCGGCGAGGGGGCCATCACCGATCTCGGTCCGCTCCTCGCCGCTTCGCCGTCACTCGTGACGGGAAGTGTCGACCCGCTCATGTGAGCGAACAGACCTGAACCGGCCTCTCTCCGTCGCCTCGCCGTCGGGCGGTAGCGCAGCGCCGCTGTCGCCTCAGCGGTACCCGATGTGGGCACGGATGGCTCCGTCAGCTCGGAGCCATCCGTGCCCACACGTGTATTCCGACATCGCCTCCAAACCGACCCGCCAGCCCTCCCCGACTCCGTCCGCGCCGGCAAGTAGCGTGACCGCAGCGGCGGATATCCAGGCGTGCTCACCTTCGCGCTCGCCGCCCCACAGCGGCTCCGAGAGCCTTTCCAACACCCGCGATTCCGACCGCGGCCGGAGCGCGCATCCTCTTTACTTCAAAACTCGAGTGGTGCCGATACATTCGAAGACTTCCCCAACGACTCCTCGGGGGTCCGGGTGCTACGTCCACGTCGCGGAGGACGGCGAGACTGCGCGGGAACGGTGGCGGCCCTACCTGACCGGGTATGTCAGCCCTGCAGAGGCCAAGGACCGGGTGCACGAGGTGAAGACAGTGGTCGAGCCGGACATTCACCTCGCGGTGTTCGACGTCGATGCACTCCCGCACGACGTTCTCGTCGACAACATGGGCATGTTCCCGGCCGACGTGATGCCCGAGCGCTGAGCGCACCGCTCCGGCGCGGTCGATACGATTTGTGCCAGCAAGACTCGAACTGGAGGAGATCCGCGTGGCGCAGACGAACCGAACCGACCGCCAACGCATCGGGGCCAAGGGGCGGCAGACCGAGCAGACGATCAAGGATGCTGCACGCAAGGTCTTCGCGCGCGATGGCTACCTCAATGCCAGGATCACCGACATCGCTGACGAGGCCGGGAAGTCTCCGGCCGCGCTGTACAACTACTTCGACAACAAGCGCGAGATCCTCGAAGTGTTGTTGCAGGACTTCATGGATCTTGTTGTCGACCCGAGCGATGACGCCACACCCGTCAGCAGGTACACCAGGGCTACCCTCAGATCGGATGTCGCCGGCTTCTGGCGTGCATACACAGAATTCCTGCCCGAGTTGGTCGGCGTCCATCACGCGGCGGCAGTGGATTCCGAGTTCGTGCAGGTATGGATGAGTATGCGCGAAGTGGGTGTGCGGAAGATCGCTCGACTCGTCTCGGCGATGCAGGCCAAAGGCTCTGTGGACCAGGATCTGGACCCCTACGTCGCCGCTTCCGCGCTCTCGTCGATGCTCGAGCACAGCTGCTACTTGTGGCTCGGGATGAGCGCACAGGGATCCGGACGGCCGGCTTCCGACGACCAAGCGATCGACACCATCAGTTATCTGTGGTCGCGGTCCCTCGGGATCGGTGACGAAGTGCTCTGATACCGACCCGGTACCGGCCCTCCAACTATGCGAACAGCGACGCCCCCTGGGGAACTCGGGGGCCTTCCGGGCGCGCGGCGGTTCCCGGCGGGCGTCGCACGTCGTAATCAATCACATTTCAATCAGTTTCTGCCAGAAGTATTTTCATGACGCAGACTCGAGATTCGTCGATCACCCCTGAGGTAAGCACCGACCCTGTTGTTCGGGACGGAGGTCGCGCCTTGCGGGATGATCTCGGGCACTTCACGTCGGGTGTGCTGATCGTGACAGGTGCCGTCGGCGGGCAACCGGTGAGCCTCACCTGTCAGTCGTTCTCATCCCTTTCGATCAATCCCCCGATCGTAATGTTCTGCCCCTCGAAGGCATCGACGAGCCGGCAGCAGATCAGGACATCGGGTGCCTGCTGCATCAATGCGCTCGCGGGAGCCAGCTCGAGCTGAGTAACCTCATCGCGCAACGGCGCGATGACCAATTCGGCGATGTCTTCTAGCGCACAGGAAGAACAGGGTCACCACTGATCGAGGGCTCCCTCGCGCATATCGAGTGCATTATCGATTCGGTTGTCCCGGGCAGGGACCGCAACATCGTCCCGGGCCTGGTCATGGAAGCCGCCTGGCAGCCGTCGGGTCGCCCGCCGGTATACAACCGCGGTCGGTACGAGCCCCTGACCGATCATTGTTTGCGCACGAAAGAAACTCTTACGCAATTTGTTTCGCTCAATGCTCGACCCGACCAGGACATTCGATATCCGACGCGGCAGGCTCCGCCTCACACTCGGGAGGCCCCGTCGAGATCACCGACGCTACGGCACGAACTGCACGCGCAGCGCCTTCTTGTCGATCTTGCCCACTGACGCCTTGTGGATCACCGTGGCCTCCGCAACTGCCGGACGGCGCGACCGCACCGGGACGACGGGCCATCGTCGGCGCACGCGCCGGGTCACCACACCCAGCGTGTTGCAAGAATCCATCTCTGTTAAACAGAAACGAATGGACAAAGAAGGCGCTGTACAGGCACTATATTGACTTACCGATCGATAGATCGGTCTTGACATCAGCGGCGTCGCAGCGGTTCAATCAGTCCTGGCTCATACCCGGTGAGTCCGGTCACACACTCGAAGGGATGTTCAGCCGATGCTGAGGAAGCCCGAACCGACTCAGACAATCCACATGGCGACCGAGCATGCCTTCGGCCCACCCGGCGCCCACCGAACTGACTCGCAGCCGGCGCGCGCATGCGGCACGCACATGCGGCACGCAGTCCAGACCCGAGGAGGGCTGTGACCGCCGCGCTCAGAGTGTGCGGCATAGCGGGAAGTCTGCGTCGCCGACGTCATCACCGACTGCGTCAAGCAACGATTCCCCCTGAGCTAGGCACCCCCGTATCGCCGACCACCGCCGCGAACACTGCGATTCCGGCTTGCTCTAAGACTTCAGCCCTGCAACTCGATAACGTTGCGCATCAACCGATTCCGTAGAGCGAAGCTCATGACGGGGAATCGGCGGTCTTGCACTCCATCAACAGCCGGACGTCTGTGCACCTTCAGCCCAGTCCCGATAGGACGCCATCGCATCCACCCGAATCAATTGTTTGTTCGATAGGACACTCATCGCTATTGTCTGTGATGCGGGACTCCCCGCATCGCCTCTTCCACTCGCACCCGGGCACAACCACGCACCTTCGGAGCGGTCGACTGCCGCCCATACCCGAGTGGATCACTCTCTTGCGCAACGTAATAACCAATCATCCACATCCAGAGCTTCAGCCCACGAGGGTCGAGAGCATCAGCCCGAAGGAATGACTGAATGACCGCAGAGCAGACTGCTGTTCCGATAGTCGCCCAAAGCCGACCCGACAACCGGCGCCGCGCCTGGAGCATGACGGGCCTCGTCGTGTTTCTCTACATCATCAACTATGCCGACAAAGCCGTCCTGGGCATCATCGCCCAGCCGATGGCCCGTGAACTGGGCCTCACCTCCGCCCAGATCGGCATGGTCGGCTCGCTGTTCTTCCTCACCTTCACGATCGGCGGCTTCTTCGCTGGTCCCCTGAACAAGTACCTGACGCTGCGCTGGGCGCTGCTCATCCTCGCCGCAGCATGGTCGGTGGTGATGCTGCCGCTGCTGATCTCGGCATCCCTGGTGACCCTCATCGTGGGTCGGATGCTCTTGGGACTCGCCGAAGGTCCGAGTTCTGCGCTCATGCACACTGCGACCTACTCCTGGCATCCACCGAACAAGCGTGGCCTGCCGGGCGCCTTCCTCATGGCATCGGGATCCATCGCGAAGATCCTGCTCGCCCCGGTCCTCACGTTCATCACCATCAACTACGGCTGGAGAACCACCGTCGCAGTCTTGACCGTCCTCGGCGTCACATGGATGGTGTGCTGGCTCATCGGTTGGACCGAGGGCCCCTACACGGGGAAGGCACCGAAGGCCGAGGCCGGCGATGCTGACGACGCCGTGGCGAGCGTTCCGTGGCGGAAGATCCTCCTCTCCCGTACATTCGTCAGTTGCGGCGCGCTCACGATCGTCGTCTACGGCCTGTCTACTGTGGTATTGACCTGGCTCCCTTCATACTTCGAACGTGGCCTCGGGTACAGCGCGCTGCAGGCCGGATCGATGCTCGCGATACCCGCCATCGTCACACTCATCCTGTTGATCACCTCGGGATTCGTGACAGACCGACTGATGGGACGTGGCGCGAGCTCCCGCACGGTACGGATCATCGTTCCGTGCATCGGCGTGCTGGTCTGCGGGATTGTTCTGGCGGCGCTGCCCCTCGTCGACGTACCGATGCTGGCGGTTATTGCGTTGTCGATCGGCTACGGTGCCGCCAGCATGGCGTTTCCTCTCATCAACGCAGCCATCTCGGAGCTGTGCCCACCTCAGCAGACGGCCGGCACCATGGGCGCCTTCCTCGCGACCATGGCCATCGGTGGGCTCATTGCGCCGTATGCGACGGGCGTGATCATCGACAACGCCGCCACCCCGACGGCCGGCTACACCCTGGTGTTTCAGGTGATCGGCATCCTCGCCGCCATCGCTGCGGTCGCGGCACTGCTGCTCGCGAATCCGGACCGCGACCGCCGCGCCATCCTGGGCTGATCGTCACCCGTCTGTTGATCCGGAACCTCTCGCCGACGGAGTTCGCGGTCGACATCTCGACTCTGCCGCCGTGAGCGGATCGGCACATGCGTGGGGCCGGCAGTCGTACGACTGCCGGCCCCACGCATGTGCGGCGGATAATCCCGGCAGACCTAGCCCGCCGTGACGACCTCGCGCGCCCAGCGGTAGTCGGCCTTGCCACTGGGCGACCGCCGGATCGACGGAACCACCACCACGGCACGCGGAATCTTGTAGCCCGCAACGTGAACGCGGCAGTGTTCGGCGATCTGGCCGGGATCGGTGTCGTCGAAGCCGGGCCGCAACTGCACCACCGCTGCGACTCGCTCCCCGTACCGGACGTCGGGGGCACCGGCCACCAGCGCATCCATCACGGCGGGGTGGGTCTTGAGTGCCTGCTCCACCTCTTCGGGGTACACCTTCTCGCCGCCGGTGTTGATGCACGTGGATCCCCGACCGAGCAGCAGGATGGTGCCGTCCTCCTCCATCCGACCCATATCGCCCAGGATCGCCATCCGCACGCCGTCGACCACCGGGAACGTGGCGGCCGTCTTCGCCTCGTCCTTGTAGTACTCGAGCGGCACGTGCCCCCTGCGCGCGATGAAGCCCACGTCGTCGGAGCCCGGCGACATCGGCCGGAACTTCTCGTCGACGAGGATCATGTTGGGGTTGGAGCGGATTCGCTTCGTGCCGTCCTCGCCGAACTCGACGATGCCGTCGTGGCCGGTCTCGGACGCGCCGAAGGCGTCCTTGATCGTCAGGCCCGGGATCATCTCGCGCAGTTCGTCCTTGAGCGTCGGGGAGAACAGCGCACCGCCCGAGCCCATCATCTTCAACGAACTCAGGTCGTGGCCCGCCCCGTGTTCGCGGATGGCGTCGGCGATCGGGCGCGCGATGGCGTCGCCGACGACCGTGATGCCCGCGAGCTGCTCGGCCTCGACCAGACGCGGCACGTCGGCCGGGTCGAACGTACGGGTGAGGACGCGCCGCTCACCCATGAGGAAGGCGATGAGGAGCGAATAGATGGCCGCCCCGTGCATCAGCGGCGGAATCAACAGGTACGCAGAGGGTTCGGTGTTGGCGGTGGCGCCGGCCACCACCTCCTCGAGCGAACGCCGGGGGGCGCCGCCGACGTTCCCACCACACAGCGCCGCGAAGTAGAAGTCCTCGTGCCGCCACACCACGCCCTTCGGCATCCCCGTGGTGCCGCCCGTGTAGATCACGAAGTGGTCGTCCGAACTGCGCGGTCCGAAGCCGCGGGTGTCGGGCTGCGCGGCGAGGGCGTCCTCGTAGTCGACCACCGTCACGGACTCGAAACCGGCCGGCAGCCCGTCGTGCTCGCCGACCACGACGACGTGCCCGATGCCCGGGCACTGCGGCAGAGCCACGCCCGCGGTCGCGAGGTACTCGTTCTCGACGATGAGCGCGACACTGTCGGAGTTGCTGTACAGGTACACCAGCTCGGCGTCGGTGTACCGGAAGTTGACGTTGATCGGCACCGCGCGGATCTTCATGCAGGCCAGCAGGGCCTCCACGTATTCCATCCGGTTCCGCATATGGACCGCCACGTGCTGCCCGGGCTGCACTCCCACCGACTCGAGGTGGTGCGCGAGCCGGTTGGCCCGGCGGTCGAGCTCGGCGTAGGTCCGGCGTTCGTCCCCACACACCACCGGCACCCGGTCCGGAATCGCATCCGCGACCGCTTCGTACAGGTCGGCGATGTTCAGCGTCACGTAAGTCCATCCTCACTTCGGCAGGCCCGGATCGCGGGTCAATTGTTCGCGAAGCTAACACAATCGGGTGTTTGTTGGGACCAAAATCGTTGTGCCGGTTTCCCGTCAAGATCCCGTCAGGAACGCGGCCGTCCCCTTGCGGGGGTTGAACAGGCGAGTAAGACTTTGAACATGTGTTCAGCCATGGCTGTTCCGTCCGACCGGGACCTCAACACCCGCGCCCGGATCCGCGATGCCGCGATCCGCGTGTTCGGTGAACAGGGGTTCGACGCCGGGATCCGCGCCGTCGCGACCGCGGCGGGGGTGTCGCCCGGCCTGGTGAACCATCATTTCGGCTCCAAACAGGGCCTACGGGCGGTGTGCGACGAGGAGGTCCTCGGCATCATCATCGCCGAGAAGAGGGATGTGCTGACGGCGTCCAGTCCGGCGCGCATGCTCTCCTCGTTGTCGGAGCTCGAGCGGTACGCGCCCCTGGTGGCGTACCTCGTACGCAGCTTCCAGGCCGGGGGGCGGCTCGCGACGTCACTGTTCGAGCACATGGTTGCGGGCGTCGAGGCGTACCTCGAGGCGGCGGTCGCCGAGGGGCGGGTGCGCGCAAGTCGCGACCCGACCGCACGCGCGCGCTACCTCACCATGAACAGTCTCGGGTCGACCCTGCTCTACCTGCAGATGCGGTCCGACGATGACCGGTCCACGGACTACGCCCGCGCGATCCGCGACATGACGGACGAGATCATGCTGCCGGGCCTCGAGGTCTACACCGAGGGACTGTTCGTCGATTCGTCGATGCTCGACGCCTACACCGGCGTCCACCCCGACCCCGACCCGGGCTGAAGGGACCCCTCGTGCGCCCGCAGCGCGTAAAGGGACCCTTCAGCCGATCCGTTGCCCCACATTCCGTCTCCCGAGGAGAAGGCATGACCAACATCATCGAAATCGACAAGCTCGTGAAGACGTTCGGCGCCACCCGCGCCCTCGACGGGTTCGATCTCACGGTCAGCGAGGGCGAGGTGCACGGTTTCCTCGGCCCCAACGGCGCCGGGAAGTCCACCACCATCCGGGTTCTCCTCGGACTCCTCCGCGCCGACGGCGGGACGACGAGACTGCTGGGCCGCGACCCGTGGCGGGACGCGGTGGAACTGCACCGCGAGATCGCCTACGTACCCGGCGATGTCACGCTCTGGCCGTCGTTGACGGGCGGCGAGATCATCGACCTGCTCGCGCGGATGCGCGGTGGCCTCGACACCGCACGCCGGGCCGACCTGATCGAACGGTTCGACCTGGACCCGCGGAAGAAGGCGCGCGCCTACTCCAAGGGCAACCGGCAGAAGGTCGCCGTGATCTCGGCATTCTCGTCACACGCCCGGCTGCTGCTGCTGGACGAGCCCACGTCGGGCCTGGATCCGTTGATGGAGAAGATCTTCCGTGACTGCATCGCCGAGGCAGGCGCGCGCGGCGTGACCGTACTGTTGTCGAGCCACATCCTGTCGGAGGTGGAGGCGCTGTGCCAGAAGGTCACCATCATCCGGTCCGGCAGGACGGTCGAGAGCGGCACGATCGACTCGATGCGTCATCTCAGCCGCACGTCGATCACCGCCGAACTCACCGCCGATCCGGGCGACCTGGCCGCCATTCCCGGGGTCGCGGACATTCGATTCGACGGCCGCACCCTGCACTGTCAGGTGGATGCGGACGCCCTGGGGACGCTGATTCGCACGCTCGGCGACATCGGGGTGCGGAGTCTGGTCAGCACGCCCCCGACGCTCGAGGAACTGTTCCTGCGGCACTACGAGCTGACGGAGGAGGTGCGGGTATGACCACCACCGCCGCACCGGTCGCGTCGGTCCGGACGGATCGACGGTCGCCCGCCCATTTTGCCGGGACCGGCGCACTGCTACGCCTGTGCCTGCGACGTGACCGGCTGATCCTGCCGGCGTGGTCGATCACGATCGGTCTGCTGCCGATCGTGTACGGCAAGGCCATCGCCGGGCTGTACACCACCGACGCCGCCCGCACCGCGTTCGCGGAGTCGACCGCGGCCCTGAAGTCCGAAATCGCTTTGGTAGGACCGATCTTCGGCTCGAGCGTGGGGGCCCTGACCACGTGGCGTGCCGGTTACCTGTTCACGTTCCTGGCCGTCGCCGTGATCCTCACCGTCGTCCGGCACACCCGCACGGAGGAAGAGACCGGCCGTACCGAACTACTCGACTCCACGTCCATCGGCCGGTACGCGGGCCTCACCGCCGCGCTGCTCGTCGCGGGGATCGGCGCCACGATCAGCGCGCTCGTCGGCACCCTCGGTCTGATCGGTATCGGTACCGGCGCAACGGGTTCCATCGCATTCGGCGCCGCGGTGCTCGGCGCCGGTGCGGTGTTCGCCGGGGTCGCCGGTGTGGCCGCCCAGGTGAGCACCGGGGCACGGCTCGCGCGCGGCATCGCCTTCGCCGTCCTCGCGCTCGCCTTCCTGCTCCGCGCGGTGGGCGACGCCACCTCCGGGACGCTGTCGTGGCTGTCCCCCATCGGCTGGGCCCAGCAGGTGCGGCCGTACGCCGACGAACGCTGGTGGGTGCTGCTGCTACCGGCGGTCACGACCGTCGTACTCGTCGCCGTCGCGTACCGCCTCCTGTCCCGACGCGACCTCGGCGCCGGTCTGATCGCCGAACGGCCCGGGCCCGCGGCATCGCCGCCGTCGCTGGCCGGCCCCGTCGGGCTCGCGTGGCGCACGCAGCGCGGGTCGATGATCGCCTGGACGGTGGGCCTGACCGTGTTCGCACTCGTGATCGGCGGCGCCGCACACGGTGTCAGCGATCAGCTGGGCGACAGCGAGCTCATCACCCAGGTCCTGGCGCGGCTCGGTGGGCCGTCGGCGCTCGAGGACTCGTTCATCGCGATGGCCTTCACGATCCTGGGGCTGGTGTCCAGCGCCTACACCGTCTCCGCGACACTGCAACTGCACGACGAGGAGGAGTCGGGCCGGGCAGAGTCGATCCTCGCCGCGTCGATCGGGCGGGACCGGTGGGCGATGAGCCACATCCTGTTCGCGCTGATCGGCCCCGCCGTCGCGCTCACCGTCGCCGGACTGGCGGCCGGTTTCGCGTACGGCGCGTCGGTGGACGACATCGGTGGCGAGGTTCCCCGGATCCTGGGCGCCGCTCTGGTGCAGCTGCCCGCCGTCTGGCTGGTCACCGGCATCACCGTCGCACTGTTCGGGGTGCTGCCGCGCTTCGCACCCGCGGCCTGGGCGGTGTTCGGGACGTTGATGGCGCTGTACGTGTTCGGGATGGTCGCCGATCTGCCGCAGCCCCTGCTCGACGTCGTCCCGTTCACCCACCTCCCCAAGCTGCCCGGCGGCGAGTTCCAGGCCGCCCCGATCGTCTGGTTGCTGCTGATCGCCGCGGCACTCCTGTTCGCCGGACTGGCCGCGTTGCGCCGCCGGGACCTCCGCTGATCAACCCCTGAACGGGAATGCACGGCGCACTTTCGAGACCGAACCGTGCCGTGAATTCCCGTTCAGGGGTTCGCGGGGGGTTTCTAGACTCGGGTTATGACAGCTTCGCGCGCGTCAGACGAGGTCGTGGACTGGTCCAAGATCGAGGAGCGGGCGCCGTCGGTCGCCCGGATGTTCATCGATCGGGTGGCCGCATCCCCGCAGGCGGAGGCCTTCCGATTCCCCGGTCCGGGCGGTGCGGGCTGGACGAGCGTGACGTGGGCCGACGTCGGCAAGCGGGTGCGCGCGCTGGCGGCCGGGCTGATCGCGCTGGGTGTCGAGTCGGAGCAGCGCGTCGCGTTGGCGTCGATGACCCGGTACGAGTGGGTGCTCGCCGACCTGGCGGTGATGTGTGCGGGCGCCGCGACCACCACCGTGTACCCGACGACCACGGCGTCCGACGTCGCCTTCATCATCGCGAACTCGGGCAGCCGGGTCGTGGTCGCCGAGGACGAGGCCCAGCTCGCGAAGCTGCGCGAGCACCGCGCCGAGATCCCCGACGTGCAGCGCGTGGTGCTCGTCGACGGCACCGCACCCGCGGACGACGAGTGGGTGGTCGGGTTCGACGACCTCGCCGCACTCGGCGAGAGGTTACTGGAGGAGCGGCCCGACGCCGTCGACGAGCGGATCGCCGGGATCTCGCCGGACAGCCTCGCGACACTGATCTACACCTCCGGCACCACCGGTCGACCGAAGGGCGTGCGGTTGCCGCACTCGGCGTGGACGTACGAGGCCGCCGCGATCGACGCGGTCGGGATCCTCGACGCCGACGACCTGCAGTACCTGTGGCTGCCGCTGTCGCACGTGTTCGGCAAGATCCTGCTGACGCTGCCGCTGCAGATCGGATTCGCGACCGCCGTGGACGGACACGTCGACAGGATCGTCGACAATCTCGCCGTGGTCCGGCCGACGTTCATGGGCGCCGCGCCGCGCATCTTCGAGAAGGCGTACGCCCGCATCGTCGGCACCGTGAAATCCGAAGGCGGTGTGAAGGAGAAGATCTTCGACTGGGCCATCGGCGTCGGACTCGCGATGTCGAGGACCCGGCAGACCGGCAGGACACCGTCGGCGATGCAGAAGGCGCAGTACGCCCTCGCCGACCGGCTGGTGTTCCAGAAGATCCGGGACCGGTTCGGCGGACGGTTGAAGTTCTTCATCTCCGGCTCGGCCGCGCTGGATCGTGATGTGGCGCAATGGTTCGACGCGGCCGGCATCGTCGTCCTCGAGGGGTACGGGTTGTCCGAGACCAGTGCGGCGTCGCTCGTGAACCGACCGTCGGCATACCGGTTCGGCACCGTGGGCTGGCCCATCCCGGGCACCGAGGTGAAGATCGCGGAGGACGGCGAGATCCTGATCAAGGGTCCGGGAGTGATGAGCGGCTACCACGACAATCCGGAGGCCACCGCCGAGTCTCTCGGCGCCGACGGATGGTTCCACACCGGCGACATCGGCACGATCGACGCCGACGGGTTCCTGCGGATCACCGACCGCAAGAAGGACATGTTCAAGACGTCCAACGGCAAGTACGTCGCGCCGTCCGCGATCGCGGCCACGTTCAAGGGCATCTGCCCGTACGTCGGGGAGATCATCGTGCACGGGGAGGGCAAGTCGTACTGCGTCGCCCTCATCAGTCTCGACGGCGAGGCGATCGCCGAATGGGCCCAGGAGAACGGCATGGGCGATCGGCCGATGCGCGAGGTCGCCGCGGCGGCACCGACCATCGCGATGATGAGTGCCTACATCGACCAACTCAACGCCGGGCTCAACCGGTGGGAGCAGATCAAGCGGTTCACCATCCTCGAACGCGAACTGACCATCGAGAACGGCGAGATCACGCCCAGCATGAAGCTCAAGCGCAAGAAGGTCGTCGACAACTTCGCCGACAGGATCACCGACCTGTACGCCTGAGCCCGTCGATCAGATCCCGGCCGGAACGGGGACGTGCGTTCGCATCCAGTCCAGCCCGTGCCCCAGCGCCGACTCCGGGCCCTCGTCGTCGATCGCCGGACCCAGCAGCTCGAGATCCACCAGCCCCGCGTAACCCAACTCGCGCACCTCCCGCACCAGCCGGTCCAGCGGGATGTGCCCGTCGCCGGGCACCCAGCGGGTCGGCACCGACGTGATCTCGACCCGGTGGTCGCCGATCTGGAAGAGGTGAATCGCATCGAGGTTGTCGGCGAGGGTCCGCATCAGACCCCGTTCCTGCCAGGCCGAGTACAGGTCCACGCAGAGCCCGACACCGTGCAGCCGGGCCAGCGCGGCGGTGTCGGCGACGGTGTGGACGAAACTGATGCCGGACCGGATCGACATCGTGTTCTCCAGCGCCACCGCCACGCCGGCGTCACGGGCCCGCTCGACGAGCGGACCGAACCGGTCGACGGCGCGGTCCGCGGCGTCCTCCCACGACAGCGCGCGCGACCCACCCGACGTGAAACAGACTGTCGGAACACCGTTCCGGGCGGCGGCGTCGACGGCGCGTTCGAGGTACCCCAGGCTCGACGCCCAGCCGTCGTCGCTGTCCTGCATCGCACGGGCCCCGCCGGCGATGTACTCGAGGCGGAGCCGTTCATCATCCGCCCGTTCGCGACGGTAGCAAATGTTCGGTACGAGACCTAGGTTCGTTCCCGTTGCGGGCCGCTCTAGTCTGGACCCATGTCCGCACCACAGCGCCCCACGTTCGGGCAGTACGTCGGGTACCTCTTCGGCCGGACGCTGCCCGACGAGTACCAGGACTGGGTGCGCCAGGACCTGGTCGGTCCGGGCGCGTCGGTGCGCTACCTCATCCGGTTCACGCTGCCGATCCTGCCGATCCTCGCGCTGTTCCTGCTGATCCCCGGCCCCGTGTGGGTGCCGCTGGCGATGATGGCGCTGCTGTTCCTGCCGCTGGTCTACTTCGCGATCGCATTGATGCAGGTGTACCGCCGGCATCGCCTGCACAGCCACGGCCTGGACCCCGAGCTGGTCGCCGAGAAGGCGCAGCGTCGCGCCGACCGGGTCCGTGACGACTACGAGCGCCGCCACGGGCGCGGCTGACCTCCACAAGTTACCGACCGGTCAATTATGGTGGACGCGCGAACCGACGAAGGGAAGAAACCATGAGTGAGCAGGTAGCGACCGCCGATCTGGCCGACGAGATCGGACCGGACATTCGCAGCTGCGACACCCAGTTCATCCAGTTCGGTGCCCGGGCCGCGTTCTCCGGCCCGATCACCACCATCAAGTGCTTCCAGGACAACCTGCTGGTGAAGCAGACCCTGAGCGAGCCCGGCAACGGCGGCGTCCTGGTGGTCGACGGCGACGCGAGCGTGCACACCGCCCTCGTCGGCGACATCATCGCCGGGCGCGGCGTCTCCAACGGCTGGGCCGGCGTCATCGTCAACGGCGCAGTCCGCGACTCCGCGATCCTGCGCACCCTCGACATCGGCATCAAGGCCCTCGGCACCAATCCGCGCAAGAGCACCCAGACCGGCTCCGGCGAGAAGAACGTTCCCGTCTCCTTCGGCGGCGTCACCTTCAACCCGGGCGAGACGGTCTACAGCGACGACGACGGCGTCGTCGTCCGGTAAGTCCGTCAGACGCGTCGCAGGTGGCCGGCCGTCCAGGCGGCCACCAGCGACAGCACCTCGGGATCCACCGGTTGCCGCACCAGTTTCCGGTAGACCCGCAGCGACGGCGGCGCCGGATCGCGGCGCAGCAGGTGGGTCAGGTCCGGCATCCGGACGGTGTCGACCCCGTCCGGTACGAGCGCCGCTATCGACCCCAGATCGTCGGGATCCACCTGTAAGTCCTTCGCGCCGGTGATCGCGAGCACCGGCGAATGATTCTTCTGCAGTAGCGGTTTCGGATCGAAGTCGAGGAACTCCCGGAACCAGCGGGCGTTGACCTTGCGGCCACCCATCCGCGCGACGTCGCCGGTCGATCGATACAGCTTGTCGAGTGCCTTGCGCTGTCTGGCCTTCACGTCCACCCGCAGCACGCGCAGGATCGCACGGGTAGGAACGGGCAACCCGTCGACGGCCTTCCCCGACTGCCAGAGCAGCACTTCCCGGCCGGTCACCGCCGGTCCGGCGAGCAACACCACCGCCGACGGATCCACCGTCCGGTCCGCACCGAGCGCCATCGCCAGGCACGCACCCTCGCTGTGGCCGATCACCCCGACCGCGTCGCGCGCGAAACCCGCTGAGCTGCGCAGCCATTCGATCGCCGCCGCCGCGTCGGCAAGGTTGTCGGTCAACCCCGTCGCATAGTAGTCGCCACCCGACTTCGCGACACCGCGCTTGTCGTAGCGCAGCGACGCGATCCCGTTGCGGGCCAATGCTTCCGCAAGCGCCCGGCTGACACCGATCGGAAGCTTCGCATGGTCGCCGTCGCGGTTCATCTCACCCGAGCCGGTGAGGATCAACGCCACCGGTCCGGCCTCGGCGCCCGCGGGGACGGTGAGGGTGCCGGCGAGGCGAGTGCCGTCCGACGACGCGAACGCCACGTCCCGCTCGGCCGTCCCCGGCCGGTCAGCGTCGAGGGCGGCGCGGATCCGCGCCACGACATCCGCCGCGTCGGCCGCGGTCACGATCAGTTCGTCGAACTCCGCGCCCGCCGCACGGCCGACGGTGCGCACGCGCACGGCCGGCACGCCGGCACGCGCGGCAACGTAGGTGCGCACTCCCCCACCCCGCCAGGTCCCGATGCGCAGGCGTCGTGGAACACCGAGGCCCGGCGCTCGTATGCCGCGGATGTTCGCGAACGCATCGGCGACCACGTCGGCTTCGCGGATCTGCTCGACGGGAACGGTGACATCACCGTGCACTCCGGCGATCCGTTCGAGACGCGACAGCCTCAGGACAATCCGGTCATCCTGCACACTGAACTCGGCCACGGCAGCACCTCCTCGCACGAGTATCCCGCGCGGCGCAGGCTTCGCGGGCTGGATCATCGCCACTGACCGGGCAGAACGGTCGACCGGGCCACGAGATGCAGCGGGCGCAGGGGGCCCGACGCGACAGTCGAGGCCCCCTGCATCCGCCTTCTAGCTACGAGACGACGCCGCGGTGATGCCGTGGCGCCGCAGCAGCACGCGGGTCGACCGCCGGTAGGACGCCGGGCGCGCCGGCAGGAACCACTGCGCCAGCCGCGTCAGGGGTCCCACATTCGCGTCGATCTCGTCGAGCACCTCGTCGACCTGCCGCAACGAGAACGGGATGATGTTCGTTCCGCGAGCCGGTTTACCCTCGCTGCGCTCGACCATCCAGTCCAGCCGAGTGCGGACCAAGGCACGCCGGTCCTCGAGTGACGGCAACCGGGCACCACCGAGCATGTGATCGGCCGTCCAGAGCGCGGCGGCCTCGGCACTGAGTGGACTGAACAGCGACGAGCCGTAGCCGACGAAGTAGAGATTGGGGACGTCGAGCGGCAGGATCTGCCGGTAGAGCTGGAAGTTACCCACGTCGTCGGTGAGCCGTGACTGAAGCTCATCGGTCAGGAAGGGCACCCGCTGCTCGAATCCGGTGGCGCATACGATGACGTCCGCGGGCACCACTGCGCCGTCGCCAAGTTCGGCGACCGGCTTGCCGTCCTTCTCGTGCAGCGAGGAGATGACCGCTCCTCGCCGTACTCCGATCGTGCCGTCGGCCACCTTCTCGTAGAACTGTTCCGTCGCGAGGCTCACCGCGTGCCGCACGATCCGCTCGAACGACCCCTCGGGAACCAATCCGACGCGATCGAGAAGGAGTTGCCGCTGTGTGATCGCCTGGACGGCGCCGAGCAGACCGTTGCGGAGAAACCTGCCCGGGCCGGTGAGAAACCGGCCGAATCCGCGCTGCTCGATGTGCTCGAACATCCCCTCACTGAGTCGAGTGAGGAGGATGTACTTGTAGTTCAGCACATTTCCCAGCTTTCGGGGCATCTTCCACGTGACCTCGCGGGCCACCACCGTCATGGAGGACGTGACCTCGCTCAGGGCCTCCGCGACGTCACACGCGGACTTTCCGTACCCCACGACCAGGACATCCTTGCCGGCCGCGTCCTCGAGACGGTGGAAGTCGGAGGCGGCACACAGCCGGCCGCCTGCCCGCTCGTACTCCGCCGCACCGGAATACGGGGGAACGAACGGATCACAGAAGATGCCGTTCGCGATCACGAGTCGGTCGTACTGCTGCTCCACTGTTCGGCCGCTCTCGACCTCACGGGTCGTCACCGACCAGTTCCCGGAGCCCTCGTCCTGAGTCGCCGACGTCACCTCTGTGCCCAGGCGCAGGTGCGGGCGCAACCCGAAGCTCTCGGCGTATCCGGCCAGATACCTTTGCACCTGCTCCCCCGTCGGCCACTCGGGGTAGTCCCGCGGCATCGGGTAGTCGGAGAAGGCATAGGTGCCCTTGTTGTTCTGGGTCGTCACCCCCGGATATCGACGCGTCACACTCCACACGCCGCCGACGTCCGGGGTCCGGTCGAACACGGTGACGTCGAACCCGAACTGTTTCAGCACCTTCGCCGAGGACAGGCCGGCGACGCCGGCTCCGATGATCGCGACCCTCACCGGACCACACCACCCGCGACGACTACCGGCCGCGGGCAATCGGCTCGACGCGGACTCACGCCGACGCCTCCTCACGCCCGAGCGACTCACCGAGGAACTGGCCCACCAGCTGCTGGAACCGGGACGCATGCTCGATCTGGGTCCAGTGACCACACTTTCCGAACACGTGCAGCTGCGCGTTGGGGATCGTTTCGAACATGTGCCGCGACGCCTCCACCGGAACCACTCGGTCCTCGCGGCCGTGGAGGATCAGCACCTCGTGCTCGATCTTCGCCAACTCGGCGTCGGGCACGATCTGCGCATCGAGCCACCGCTGCCGCGGCGGCGGGAACACCTTCTCGAACGCCTCCTGCGCCCCCGGACGCAACGTCGCCCGGTACCGCAGCTCGGCGAGTTCGTCGGTCACGAGCGACCGGTCGTACGCCATGATGTCCATGATCTTCTTCATGTTCGCGACCGACGGGGTATAGCCCCACAGCGCGTCGAGTTCCGGCGTGAAGTCGAACTGCACACCGCCGGCGCCCATAAGCACGATGCGATCGAGACGGTCCGGATATCGCGTCGCAAGGTGCAGCGCCAGGCCGCCACCGAACGAGTTCCCCACCACGTGCACCTTCGGGATGTCCAGCGCGTCGAGCAGCGCCAGGATCTGATCGATCCAGGTGTCGAAGATCTCGAACTGTGCCGGTTCGGGCAGCGACGTGTAGCCGAAGCCGACGAGGTCGGGGGCGATCACTCGAAAGTTCTGTGCCAGAACGGGAATCAGCCCACGCCAGTTCGCCCAGGCCGAGACTCCGGCGCCGGACCCGTGCAGCAGGAGTACCGGCGCGCCGGTACCGACGTCGTGGTAGTTCGTGTCGAAGGATCCGGTGCGCAGGCGCTGTCCGATCTCCGGATTGGATTCAGTCGTCATTGTCAGTCCTTGCTCGGGAAGACGGAGGCCACTGCCGACAGGAGATCGTCCTGCAGTCGCTCCGGGGACGGGTAGGCGCGCTTGCTGTGCGCGAGGCCGGTCTGCACCAGCAGCTCGCACAGTTTGTACGCGACGACTCCGGGGTTGAGGACGGGCACATCGAGCACAGACGAGAGATACGCATGACTCTGGTGCATCGTGGTCGAACCCAGAATGATGACGTCAGCACCGTCCTCTTCGACGGCGGCACGCGCCTCCCGCTCGACGGCGGCGAACACGAACTCCTCCTTGCCGGCCAGCAGCTCCGCCGCGTCGGGCCGGACACCGATGTCACGCACTGACGCCAGGCGTCCGGTAAGCCCGTTCTCGCGGGCGGCTTTGTGGTAGAGCTCGTGCCACTCCGGCCACATCGTCACGACCGAGAAACGCTTGCCCAGTAGACATGCGAGCAGCATGGTGGCCTGACTCGGGGCGACGACCGGGATCGTCAACCGCGAGCGAAGTGCGGCGAGCGCCGAGTCGCTCATCGAGTTCACGCACACCGCGGCGTAGCCCTGTTCCTCGGCGCGGCACCCCGCGTCGAGCACGAAGGCATCGGCCAATGTCGTCTCGTACGCGCTGTCGAGCGTGCCACCGCCCGCGCGTGCCGACACGAACACGTTCTCGAAGTCGGGGTGGACCAAGTCGGCGGAGAGCTGGGAGGCGAAGGCGTCCAAGGATTCCGGTGGGACCGGAACCGGAACGATGTTGAGTACACGCTTCACAGGTCGAGTTCCTCTCTGGTACGGGTGAGGGTGTCGACGACGGCGTACGCGACAGCACGCGTCGCCATCATGACGTCGGTGACCGAGGCGACGCCCATGCCACCGAGCCCCTCATTGAGTTCTGCCGGCGCGGCGGCCGGCGGCCATGGGTAACCAATTCGGGCACAGGGAATTCCGAGTCTACGAATGAGCGTTCCGTCGGTCTGGCCGCCGAGCAGGGGCGTCGTCTCGTACGGTGTGCCCTCGACTTCCTCCCAACCGCGGCGGCACGACTGGACGATCCAGTTGTCCGGGTCTGTCATGCCGCCGGGCAGCGAACCGTACATCTCCCAGTCCATGTCGACCCCGGGGTGCCGGCGGCAGATGTCGGCGATCATCTGCGCGAACTGGTGGCGGACGTCGCCCGGGGTCACCCGCGGGTTGACCCGGAGGTCGAGGTAGATCTCCGTCGTGGCCGACGGGAACGCCGGCTTGTCCGGGCTCCCCGACCGCACCGCGGAGATCCAGCCCTCCGGGATGGTGGAGCCCGAGGTGTTGCGTGCGGTGTACTCGGGCAGCCACGCCTCGATCTCCTGGATCACCGTCGCCGCTGGAACGATCGACGAACGGAAACCCTCAGTGCCCCTGGATATTCCCGCGTACCCGTACGTGCCCCGCACGGACACCTTGAACCAGCACATTCCCGGTTCCTCGGGGTAGACCGCCCACCACGGCTTGAGCACGACGGCGTGGTCGGGCACCATACCGTGCGTGAGCATGTGAAACACGCCGCTGCTCATCCCGACGTGGTCACGACCACTCATCGTCACCGGCATGCCACCGCCCGCGAATCCGATCGCGAGGTCGCCGACCAGAGGAAGATCCGCGTCGACGACGGCGTGCATCACTTCGGTAAGACCGGCGACCATGCACTTCGGATTGGAGGCGCCGAGCCCGACGACCAGATCACCGTCCACCTTGGCTTCGGGAATCATGTCGGGGCGCAACGACTTTCCTACCCACGGCACATCCGAATCGGGATCGATGTGGGTGTCGATGGGCGCGTACAACAGGAGCCGGCTGCCGCCACCGGTGCCGTGCAATCCCCCGACCGCGTTCCCGGTGTGCTCGGAGATCGGCTGGTACCGAGCGTCGATGCCGACCCGATCCCGCAGGTGGGTAGCCATGAACTCGGACGCGGCCCGCTCGCGGCCCGTCGGACTGTGGATGCCGATCAGGTCGACGAGCAGGTCGCGGAAGCGGTCCGCGTCCAGCTTCGCGCACACGGCCTCGTACATCTCGCGACGAGTGTCGTCGAGCGGTAGTGGCGTGGTGGTCGATACGTCAGTCACCGTTCGTCTCCTCCTCCGATACACCGGGCCGCCATGCCAGGCCCACACGATCCGTAAGACAGGTCGCCACCCGCACCAGCGCCTGGTCGGCATGCGCTGGTGCCACGAGCTGGATACCGAGCGGCAGGCCGTGCACGCCGCGTCCGGCGGGAAGCCCGACGGCGGGACATCCGCTGACGCTCGCCAGCTTGTTGAAAACGGGGTCACCCGTTCCGTCGGCGATCGCCGGCGCCTCGCCGGGTGCGGCCAACGTCACCAGCAGGTCCACCTCATCGAACGCGCGATCCACGAAGGAACGCGTTCGCCTCAGAACTGTTCGCGCATACTGGATCTCACTCGCAGGGGCCTGCCGTCCGGCCTGCAGGAACCTGTGTAACTGATCGCTTATCCGGTCAGGGTGCGACCGGTGGATGCGCCCGGCGAGGGCGGCGGAGGCCTCGGCAGCCATGAGCAGCGTGTGTGCCTCGTCGAGTGCGATCAGGTCACTCGGGACCTCCACATCGACGACGTCCGCGACCACGTCGCGCAGACGGGAGACAAACTCCTCGAGCAGCGCGGCGGCCGCCGGCGTCGCACGGTCCGCCCACGGCGGACGCAGCACACCGACCCGCAACTCCCGCATCGGCGCCAGCACCGTGACCGCCGGCGTCTCTGATCCGTCGGTGGCGAGGGATTCATCGACTGCCCCCAACCACGCAGGATGACGCGCGAACGCCCCGACCGTGTCGAAGGTGAGCGCGACGGGAAGAACGCCGTCGAACGGCCAGCGCCCGTATGTGGGTTTGAGGGTGAACACGCCACAGAACGACCCCGGCCGGAGTACCGACCCGGCGGTCTGGGTGCCCAGCGCCAACGGCACCTGACCGTCCGCGACTGCAGCGGCCGAACCGCTCGACGATCCGCCGGGCGTATGTCCCTGCCCGTGGGGATTGCGGGTGTCCGTCGGCCGGTAGGTGGCGAACTCGGTAGTGGTCGTCTTGCCGAGGACCACCGCGCCGTCACGGCGGAGTCGGCGGACCACCTCCGCGTCCCGCTCCGGCCGCCACCCCGCCCACAACTCGGAGCCGTAGCCGGTGGGCTGATCGCCGGTCTCGATGATGTCCTTGAGACCGAACGGGATACCGTGCAACGCCGAGCGACGCGGCTCGGCATCGCGCAGCGCGGCCTGCTCCAGTGCGAGATCGGGATCGAGGTGGGCCCACGCCTTGATCGCGCTGTCGCGCTGTTCGATTCGTTCCAGACAGCCCTCGACCGCGGAGACACTGAGGTTCTCGTCGGTCAGGATGTCCGAGAAGGGGGAAGCGACGCCGGACAACGTGGTCACCCCGCCTTCTGCGGTTCGTGACCCCACCGGGAAGGCGAGAGGAAGGTCTTGACCTCCCACTCGTCCGAGTCGACGAGGTCGCCGCCGTACCCGATCTCGATCGCGAATCCGGAGGGCGTGCGCAGGTAGAAGGACGTCACACCGTCATTGGTGTGACGGCCGAATGTCATCTGCAGGTCGATGCAGGCCTCGTTGATTAGGTCGTACGCACGGCCGACGTCGTCGAGCGATTCCACCTCCAGCATCAGGTGGTTGAAGTCCCCACCCTTGAAGCTGAAGCACTCGTTCATCAGCGCCAGGCTGTGGTGACGCGGATTGCAGTGCAGGAAGGTCGCATCCGCGCCGTCCCACACGATGTAGTCCGTCAACCGGAATCCGAGGACGCGGGTGTAGAAGTCGACGGCCGCCGGATAGTCCTTGCACATGAGGACGACATGGCCGAGACCTAGCTCGCCGGTCACGAAGCCACTGATGACACCGCCCTGAGCGAGCGGGAGGTGATCGACGGTCGGGCCGAAGCGGACCTCGTTCGGAAATCCGTCGCCATCGACGAACCGGAAGGACGCCAGCGCCATTCGCTCCTCCGGCGGGCCAGCGGGGATCCATTCGACGGCAATACCCTCGGCCGTCACACGGTCCGCGATGGCTTGGAGTTCTTCGAGGCTGTCCACGTCCCACGTGATGGTCCGGATCCGGTCCTCGGTCGCGGGGTACAGCGCTATTCGATGATGGTGGTCGTCGATTCGGATCAACAGCGGGTCCTGATCGGATGCGCGAGGTCGGGCGTGGAGCCCCAGGAGGTCGACCAGTACGTGGCGCCAAGCCTCGAGGTCCGTGACGTCGACGCTCAGAGCGCCCAGACGGGAAATACTCATCTCTTGCCTCTGTTCGGAAGTCGAACCGCGGCGCGGCGCAGTCCGATCGCGATCTAGCTGGGGAGGAACTGCTCGGCGTGGATTCGCTCTGCCGGCATTCCTAGTTCGAGCAGGCGTACCTCGGCTGCCTGGAGCATCGCCGGGGGGCCGCACAGGTATGCGGAGGTCTGCGGATGCGCGACGTCCTCGGGGGTCAGGACGCTGACGGGATTGCCCGTCAGTACATCGGGGACGGCTGCGAGTTCGTTGCCGGGTTCGTCGACGACGACTCGGACCCCCAGATTGCGCATGAAGCTCCGGCGCGCATCGAGTTCGTCGAGGTGGAACAGATCGGCCGCGCGGGTGCACCCGAAGACGAGCCGAATCGGGAAGTCGGTACGTGCAGTCTGCAGCGTCTCGAGCATCGAGAGCATCGGGGCCAGGCCGGTGCCGCCGGCGATCATCAGGCTCGGTCCCGGATCGTCCGCCAGCCCGAATCCCCCGATCGGCCCTTCCAGGTCGATCTGGTCGCCGACCGCTGCGGCGGTGCGCAGGTAGTCCGACATCGCACCGGACGGGAGCACTCGAATCGTGAAGGCCAACTTCTTGCGCTCACGCTCGCCGGACGCCATCGAGTAGGAGCGCCACTCGTCGGTGCCGGGAACGCGCATCCGCACGTACTGACCGGCCCGGAACGAGAAGCGCACCGACTTGGGAAGTTTGAGCTGCAGCTCCACCACCGACTCACCGAGCCAGGTGACCGCACCGACCTTCGCGGCGGTGACGATCACCGGGTACTCGTCCAGCATCGCTGCCGGATAGTCGAGTTCCACCTCGGACTCCGCGAAGGCGTGAGACTGACACAGCAGGCGGTGGCCGGCGGCCATCTCGTCCTGCCGCAGCGAGTACACCCGCCCCTCGGGCATCACGAGGTCACCACACGCGACCCGACCGACGCAGGTTCCGCACGTGCCGATCGTGCACTGACTGACCAGTCGGACACCGGCCGCGTTCGCTGCTTCGAGAATGGTGGTACCGGCCGGCACCGAAATGGTCTTGGTTCCGTCCGTGAACTTCAGGTGGACGTTGTTCTCAGTGGTCACTGCGCACTCCGGAATTGCGTCGGTCGGGGCGATCGACATGGTCAGTCCTCGTCCTGGAAGGGCGATTCGAAGAAGCCGCGCGGGTGACGCGCCGCCATCTTTCGCCAAGCGATGATGGAATAGTCCATGTCGCAGAGCATTTCGTTGTTCCAACCGTCGAAACGTGTGTAGTGCTCCTCGGTGGCCTCACGGGCGAAGACGTCGCTGTTGTTGAAGCCCTCGAGTGCCAGCGGCAGCATGAAGTTGTCGTACTTGAAGTTGAACTCGGCGATGTCCTCGTCGGTGGTGGCGCGAGTGGCGATGATCTCCCAGTACTCGTGGTGATGATCGTCGATCGGCACGTAGAACTCGTACTGGACGACGTCGGTGATGGGCCAGTGCTCCACCATGAGGACGCCCGGAACCCAGAGCGAGGTACGGAAGTAGTGCGGCACCGTACCGCGCGCCTTCATGTTGACCTTGGGGTTGTCCAGCACAGGCTGGTACAGGTCCGGACGGTCGTACCGGTTCATCACACCCTTCGGCCCGTCCGGAATGTCGATCTCCT
The DNA here is from genome assembly GCF_003350365.1 of Rhodococcus sp. AG1013. NCBI lineage: Bacteria > Bacillati > Actinomycetota > Actinomycetes > Mycobacteriales > Nocardiaceae > Rhodococcus > Rhodococcus sp. AG1013. The sequence goes on along the minus strand of NZ_QQAT01000005.1, from coordinate 237,771 downwards.
CGGTCGCGGAGTCGGTCAGCGCGTTGACACCCAACGGCAGCGCACGGTCGAGCGCGACCAGGATCTGGTTGTCCCAGTGCACGAGGAGGTGGCCCGGGTCGAGACCGTTCTCCGCGGCGAGACGCCAGTTGCCGACGAGCTTGCGGTGGATACCCCGGATGACGATTCCCTCGTCCAGCAGGTGCGGAACCGGAGTGTCGTTGGGGTCGTTGGTGACTCGGGCCGGTAGATCGCTGCTGAGCGGCGGCGGGGTTCCGTAGTCCTCGTCCCCGACGAACACGTAGATGATCCCGTTGACCTCTTCGACGGGATACGTGCGGATGCCGGCGTTGCCGATCAGCGAGTCGTCGGGATTGCCGACGATCGTGGTGAGGCTGCCGTCCTCGAGACCGTAGGTGAAGCCGTGGTACCAGCACGTGATGGTGCCCTCCGACAAGCACATCGGCTTGGCGGACAGCTTCACACCACGATGGATGCAACGATCCGAGACCGCGTAGGCCTTGCCGGCGGACCGGCGCACGGCGATGTCGTTGCCGCCGATCGTGACGCCCTTGACGGTGCCGTCCTCGAGCTCGTCGGACAACAGCGCGGGATACCAGTGGTTGGAGTAGCCCCAATCGGCTTTGACGTAGGGCGCGTACTGCCGGGTGACGCCGGCGGACGAGCCGCTGTGGGACGAAGCAGTCATCGAAGAGACCTCCGTGTGCTCTGGATGGATTGGCTGATCAGCTGCCTGGATGTGCCAGCTGTGCGATGGCCCGGGCTGGGGGCCGCAAGTGCTGTAGAAGTCGAAACACCTCTGGTGTTGCGAGTCACAGTATCATTTATCCGTGGATCGTCAATAGATTTTTTATGGATCATCTACGAATTAGTGCAATGCTTGCCCCTGTTACCGTTGCAACGCAGCGCGAATCACTCATCCGCTGCACCCCACAGGTCGACCGTCGAGCGAACAGCGAAAGAGAAGATGAGCATCACCGACCCCCAGTCGCCCGGAGAGCCCGAATCACTGGCACCAGGACGGCGCTGGCACCTCGCCGAGAATGCCTACGAGGAAGCGCTGACAGCGTTCGAGTTCGCAATTCTCCAGGTGGAGGGCAGCTTCCAGCGGTTCGCGGTCCAGTCGATTCGTGTCGCGGCCGACCTCGATCTGGGATTCAACGAGGTGGTCGCGCTGCACGTCGTGCGCATGCAGGAACGGTCGAAGGACACCGCCACGATCGCCCAGCTGACCAATCGCGACGACCTACCGAACCTGCAGTACAACCTGCGCAAACTCGTGAGCATGGGGCTTCTCGAACGCACCAAGTCCGGAACCTCGTCGGTCTTCACCGTCACCGCGAAGGGCCGCGAGATCACCGATCGGTACGCGCAGCTGCGTCGCCAGACCCTTGTGTCCAACCTCGAAGAGCTGAGCGACATCACCACCAAGATGCACCATGCAGTGCGGTCGATGCAGGTGCTCACCGGCCTCTACGAGGCGGCCAGTCGCGAGCTGGCCACCATCAACACCGCGATGTTCTTCGAGCCGCTGCCTGACGAAGCGCCTGCGGCCGAGACCGAACCGCCGAAGAAGGTGGCCGGCAAGACACGCGCGCGGAGCAAGCGCACTCAGTCCTGACTCCCCGTCAGGACAGGAACCGCTCGATCGCAGCCCGTGCGGCCAGCGCCTTCTCGCCGTACTCCTGATAGAGGTCCGGGGTCAGGCGAGATGCCGGACCGGAGACGCTGAAACAACCCCGCACGGCGCCTCCCCGCCCCCGCAAGGCGACCGCGACTGCCGCGATCCCGTCGTGCAGTCCCTGATCGGTCACTGCATACCCACGACGGCGGATCTCCGCGATCTCGCTGCGCAACGCTTCCGGATCGGTCACCGTGCGGCCGGTCACCGGGGCGAGCTCGGCCGACAGGAACTGCTCGACCTGGGCGTCGGGAAGCGACGCGAGGTAGGCCTTGCCGTTCGACGCCGCATGCAGGGGCAGCCGCGTCCCCAACGGCAGGAAGGCTCGTAGCTGGTGAGCGCTGTCGAGGCGCTCGACCAGCACCAGTTCGTCGCCGTCCGGAACCGCCAGGTGAACGGTCTCTCCCGTCTCCACCTGCAGCCGACTCAGCTCCGGAAGCGCCACGTCCCGCAGGTCGTCTCCCGCCGAGAGGGCACTGCCCAGGCTGAAGGCCTTGCCGGTGATCACCCACCGACCCGCATCGTTGGTCGCGGGCCGCAACCATCCCGCGTCGGCCAGGGTCTTGAGGCATCGCTGAACCGTGCTCTTCGGAACGTCGAGCCGCTTACTGAGTTCCGACAGGCCGACCGGCTGCGCCGCCGCTACCTCCTCGAACACCCGGAGCGCGGTGAGAACGCTGTTCATTCAAGACCTTTCACACACGTCGGTTGACGTCGAGCATCGCGGGCTATAGATTAGCCGGACCACATCGTAGCACGGTGGTCCACCATGTGGACCGATGCCGTCCGGTAGGGACTTCGAGAAAGGACCCTTCACCGATGACCACCCTCACGCCTCGGCCGCTGCTGAAGTCGCTCGTCGATCCGGGCACCGGCATCGACGGCCGACCCGCGGTCCGCGTCGGAGACGACACCCTCACCCGATCCGACCTGATCGCTGCGGCGGCTGCCGTGGCCGATGAGATCGGCGGCGCCACAAGCGTTGCCATCGATGCGACGGCAACGATCGAGACGGTGATCGCGGTGACGGGATGCCTCATGGCCGGCGTGGCAGCGGTACCGGTACCACCCGACTCGGGTCCGGCCGAACGGCACCACATCCTGAAGGACTCGGACGCGCAACTCTGGCTAGGCGGTCAGCGAGGGGACGTCACACTCCCCCACGTCCCGATCGACGCACGAGCGCGATCGGGATCGACGCACCGCGAGCCCGATCCCGCCACCCCCGCGATGATCATGTACACCTCGGGTACGACCGGCGCCCCGAAGGGCGTCGTGCTCTCCCGTTCCGCCGTCGCGGCAGGGCTGGACGGGTTGGCCGACGCGTGGGACTGGAGTCCGGACGACACCCTCGTTCACGGGCTTCCGTTGTTCCACGTGCACGGGCTCATTCTCGGAGTCGTGGGGGCACTTCGGCACGGCTCACCGCTGGTGCATACGGTGCGCCCCACTCCGGAATCGTATGCAGCGGCCCGTGGTTCGCTCTACTTCGGCGTCCCCACCGTGTGGTCCCGCATGTGCGCCGACGAGTCCGCTGCCCGAGCGCTCGGCTCCGCACGGCTCCTCGTCTCGGGCAGCGCCCCACTGCCGGTTCCCGTCTTCGAACGCATGACGGCACTCACCGGATCCGCGCCGATCGAGCGCTACGGAATGAGCGAGACCCTCATCACGCTGAGCACGCGGTTCGACGGTGAACGACGCCCCGGTTGGGTGGGGTTGCCGATCCGGGGAGTCGCAGCCCGGCTGCGGGACCAGTCCGGTGACCCGGTGGCACACGACGGAGAATCCCTCGGTCAGTTGGAGATCGCGGGCGCGACCCTCTTCGACGGATACCTGGGCAACTTCGACAAGACCGCCGAATCGATGACCGACGACGGGTGGTTCAAGACCGGCGACATCGCCGTCGTCGACGAACAGGGCTTCCACCGTATCGTCGGGCGAGAATCGATCGACATGATCAAATCGGGTGGCTACCGGATCGGCGCCGGCGAGGTGGAACAGGCGCTGCTGAACCACCCCGGCGTCCAGGAGGCCGCGGTCGTGGGCGTGCCGGACGACGATCTCGGACAACGGATCGTCGCGTACATCGTCGGCGACTGCCACGACCATCGCGAACTGTCGAACTTCGTCGCGCAGACACTGTCGATCCACAAGCGTCCGCGCGAGATTCGCGTCGTGGACGTCCTGCCCCGAAATGCGATGGGCAAGGTGCAGAAGAAACTGCTCGTGGATGCCTTCCAGGCGGGTGGATGAATACACCGGAAGGACCGGGCCGGGTCCTGACCACGGTCGAACATCGTGTAGCGGTCATCACGATCGACCATCGGCGCCGCCACAACGCCCTGACCGGAGCGATGCTCGACGAATTGACGGCCACGCTCACCCGGCTGGCGGACGATCCCGCCGTCTCCGTGGTTCTGGTGACCGGCGCCGGGTCGCACTTCTGCGCCGGGATGGATATCCGCGAGCTACGGTCGGCGCGGGCGTCCGGCATCCGCATGGAAGACCGGGTGACCGATGCGGAGGAGGCGCTGGCGGCGTTCCCCAAACCGACGATGGCGGCGATCGCGGGATACTGCATCGGCGGTGGCGCACAGCTCGCGCTGGCATGTGACCTCCGTGTGGCCGCCGAGAACGCCGAGTTCGCGGTGACGCCCGCGAAGCTCGGCGTGATCTACCCGGCCCGGACGATCACTCGGTTGGTCCGCACGCTCGGGCCCGCGACCGCAAAACGCCTGGTGATTACCGGCGACCGGATGGATGCCGAGACGGCACTACGCGTGGGACTCGTCGCGGAAGTCGTTCCCGCAGAAAGTCTGTGGTCCCGGGCCGCCGACTTGGCGGCAACGATCGCCACTCGGTCCTCGATCACACAACAGGCCGCCAAACAGATGATCGACGCGGCAGCGGGGCAGGGAATCGGCAGTAGACTCGAGGACCGCTGGATCGAGACGCCCAACCCGGATCTGGAAGTCGGCCTCGACGCGTTCCTCTCCGGCACAGTTCCGAGGTTCAGCGGTCCGGTGCCCTGAAGAATGTATCGAACAGCGCAGTTGCCGAGTCACAGTCGCGCGATCCGCGGCCGGAAAGTTCGGTTCCGCCGAGCGCGAGGCAGGCGGCGACGAGGTCGTCGAACGCGGCCCGCGCCCGCGCGGTCACGTCGGGGTCGGCGGCGTCGAACACGATGGTGGGGTGCAGGTTTCCGTCGGCGGCGTGCCCGAAGGTGCCGATGAGCACGTCGTGGCGGGCGGCGATCTCCTCGATCGCGGCGAGCATCGCCGGCAGCTGCGGGACGGGGACGGCGAGGTCGTCGAGGAGCGTGCTGCCCTGGCGGTCGAGGGCGGTGAGCGCGACGCGGCGGGCCTGCATGAACTCCTCGCCCTCGGCAGGATCGGCGGTGTCGTACACCTCGGTGGCGCCGGCCGCGGTGCAGGCGGCGGCGCAGCGGGCGGCCTCGGCCACCGAGTCACCGCCGTCGCACTGGATCAGCAGCAGCGCGCCCGCCGTCTCGTCGAGGCCCATCCGGGTCATGTCGTTGACGGCCGCGATGGTGGTGCGGTCCATCAACTCGAGCAGGCACGGGTCCGCAGCCGCATCGTTGCCTCGGCGAGGGGCTGCTCCAGCGGGGCGCGCACAAGACCGCCCGGGTGCTGCACCTGGGCCCGGACGACGTGCGCGACGTCTACCGCACCGGCGCCCGGGTCGAGTCCCAGGTGCTGCGCGAACTCGCGGCCTCCCGGATCGTGCCCGAGCAGGCGGTGACCGCGAACGCCGAGATCGCCGTGCTCACCGATGGTGCGCCGCTGTCGGTGGTGGACCCCGACATGCGGTTCCACACCGCGCTCGTGGACGCCGTCGGGAGCGCGCGCACCAGCCGGATCTTCCGGACCCTCGTCTCCGAGGTACGGCTGTGCATGGTCCAGGTGCAGGGCAAACACCTGCTCACCACGTCGAGCATCGCGGCCGAGCACCAGCAGATCCTCGACGCGATCGGCGACGGCGACGCCGACCGCGCGGTGGACGTCCTCACCGACCACCTCGGCCGCGCCCGCGAACGCCTCGCCGCCGTGCTGGGCGGGGTGTCCGGACCCGAGGCCGCACTGCCCGAACCCGACTAGGTCGGATCGGGGCCGCGGCCTACGCTGGGGTTATGTACCCGCCTGGAACGAGGTACGTCGAGCGTGACGGGCACGCGCTGGCATATCAGGTCGTGGGCGAGGGTGGCGAGAACAGCACGGACGTGGTCCTGTTTCTCGAGATCGGCCTGCATCCCGATCTCATGTGGACCGATCCCCACATCCACTACGTCTTCGAGCGGGCCGCGACCTTCTGCCGGATGGTGTACTTCCAGCGCCGCGGCTTCGGCCTGTCCGATCCGGTCGACCACGTCCCCACCCTCGAACAGCAGGCCGACGACGTGCTCGCGGTCATGGACGCGGTCGGGATGCACCGCGCCACCCTGGTCGGCATCGGCAGCACCTGCGGGGCCCTCGCGTTGATCGCGGCCCGCGCCCCGGACCGGGTCACCGGAATGGTCTTCCAGCAGCCCTTCGTCGAGGGCGCCCTCCGCGAGGGCGTGGACCTGCCGCGGGGGTGGACCGGCCAGTCGCGGGACCGCTTCGTCGACGGATGGCGGGCCGTCTACGACGACTGGGGTTCCGGCCAGGTCATCGCCATGTGGGATCCGACCCAGGACTCGCCGTTCAATCGGCGGCTGATGGCGCTGCTCGAGCGCTGTTCGGCGACCCCCGCCACCGCCCGCGCACACCTCGAATGGTTGTTCCGGGTCGACTACTTCGACACACTGGCCTCCGTCCAGTGCCCCACCCGTGTCCTGCACTCCGCGCGGAGCGCGGTCCCGTTGGAAGCCTCCCGGCAGATCGCCGCAGCGATTCCGCACGGCACGCTGCACGTACTGCCCCCGCTGCCGCCCGGCACCTCGATGGGTGAGGCCTGGATACCGGTCCTCGACCACATCGAGGAGGTCGCGACCGGGGTCCGTCGGCTCGTCGACGCCGAACGCTATCTCGCGTCGGTGCTGTTCACCGATGTGGTCGCGTCCACCGAGACGCTCGCCCGGATCGGTGACAGCCGCTACCGCGATCTTCGCGCCGCGCACGAGCGCCAGGTGCGCAACGAGGTCGAGGAGACGGGCGGACGCCTGGTGAACGTCGCCGGCGACGGCACGCTGAGCGTGTTCGACGGTCCGGTCGCCGCGGTCCGGTGTGCACGCACCGTGTGCCGCCAGGCCCACCAACTGGGGCTCGGCGTACGAGCGGGCGTGCACACCGGCGAACTCGAGGGAATCGGAACCGAACTGACCGGGATGACCGTGCACGTCGGCGCGCGCATCGCGGCGGCCGCCGGCCCCGACGAGGTGCTGGTCTCACGGACGGTGCGCGACCTCGTCGTCGGCTCCGGACTGGTCTTCACCGACCGTGGTGACCACGACCTCAAGGGCGTCCCCGGGCACTGGCGGTTGTACGCACTCACCGAAACCTGCGACAGTTCCCGGGCGATGTCCCGAAACCCGTTGAGTCTGAACATGATCGATCGTCTGATTCTGGGTACCGCGCGCCACGCACCGCACCTGCTGCGGGCGGCCGGGCGGATCGCCGTCTCGCGCCAGCACCGTCGGGCCCACTGACACCCCGGGACCGCGGTCAGGACACCGTGACCGTGCACGAGTGCCATCCGCTGGCACCGTCGGGGATCGGCGCCGTCCGCTTCTCGGTCTGGGTGTTGCCGTCGAGGTCGGTGGCCCGCACCTGCAGGTTGTGCACCCCGGGCGGGGCGTCCCACTGCCACGTCCACTGCCGCCACGTGTCGATCGAGTACGGCGGCGCGAGCGTCGCGGTCTGCCACTCGCCGCCGTCGACGCGGACCTCGACCCTCGCGATGCCGCGGTGCTGCGCCCACGCGGTCCCCGCGACGACCCTCGGACCGGCGGTGATCCTCCCGAACGCCGCGGGCACGTCGATGCGCGACGCCGTCTTGATCGGCGCCTGCTCCGCCCACCCGCGCCGCGTCCAGTACGCCTCCGCGCGGTCGAAGCGTGTCAGTTCCCAGTCCACCACCCACTTCGTCGCCGAGACGAACCCGTACAGACCGGGCACCACCTGACGGACCGGGTAGCCGTGCTCGAACGGCAGCGGTCGACCGTTCATCGCGACCGCGAGGATCGCGTCGCGGCCGTCGCGCAGCACCGCGACCGGCGTCCCGACGGTGAACCCGTCGGAGCTGGTGGACAGCAGCATGTCCGCGGTGGGCGAGACGCCGACCTCGTCGAGCAGATCCGCGATCCGGTAGCCGATCCAGGTGGCGTTGCCCGCGAGGTGGCCACCGACCTCGTTGGAGACGCAGGTGAGCGTGACGGCCCGTTCGATCGGTGTCCGCGCGGTCAGGTCGTCCCACGTGAGCGTGACCTCGCGATCGACCATGCCGTGGATGCGCAGGCGCCAGTTCTCGGTGGTGAGCATGGGGACCTGCAGCGCGGTGTCGATGCGGTAGAAGTCGTCGTCGGCGGTGATGAAGGGGGTGGCGTCGGGCACCGCGATGTCGGTGCCGGGCGCGATCGGAGCCGCGCGGTCGGCTGCGGCGACGCCGGGCAGGGTGAGGTTGCTGCGGTTCCGGATCGCCCCGGAGACGGTGCCCGCCAGGTAGCGGCCGGTGGCCGCGGCGGCGGCAGCCGCGGCGGCCACCGATGCAGCCCGGATCAGGAAGGTGCGCCGTGGCATGCCCGAGACCTCGACGGCGGCTCCCTCCGGAACCCGTGCCCGCGCGGTGAGCACCCGCAGCGTGAGGATGCCGGCGGCCACACCGGCGATCGTCGGCAGCGCGTGGACAGCGGTGGCGCCGGGACGGTGGGTCGCGGCGTACACCCCGACGATGCCGAGCGCGAGCAGGATCGCGCTGCCGTACGGGCGCCGCGGCTGTTCGATCATCCCGGCCACCGCGGCGAGCAGCACGATCAGGATGCTCATGCCGACGAACAGGGCCGGCTTGTCGCCGGTGCCGAACGTGGTGATCGCGAACTCCCGCGCCCACGCGGGACTCCGATCGACGGTGGTGGAGCCGACCGCGAAGAACGGTGAGGACTCCGCGCCGATCGGCACCGACAGCAACTCCCCCACACCCAGCACCATCGCGGCGGCCAGCACGCCGGACAACGCTCGCGACAGCAGGTGCCGACGCGGGACCGTCGTGGTCCCCGAACCCTCACTCGCCGTCATGCCGTCCCGCTCCCTCCCGGCGTCCGTCGGGGAGTGGGCGCCGACGCGCCGTGCGGGTGGATCGGACCGAGCGTTACTGCGCCTCGGGACCGCTCACCCGTGCCGACATCCCACCGATCTCCACGACGTCGCCGTCGCGCAACTGTCGACCGCGACGGATCTCGACCTCGCCGTTGACGCTCACGAGCCCGTCGGCGATGACGCCCTTCGCCTCGGCGCCCGAATCGATGAGATTGGCGAGCTTGAGGAACTGACCCAGGCGGATCGACTCGTCACGGATCGGCACAGCGTCCACAGCGTCAGACATGCCACCATCATCCTCCTTCGCCCCAAACAGCCCTTCGACGCCTCACACTGGAGACAGACACCACACCGTGACGGGAAGGACCTCGATGGCCACGAGCACCGGCACCCCTGCCGATGCGGCGGAGAACCCGGAACAACACCGGTCCTCCCTCGCGCCGAAACGCGGACACCTGAGCGAAGTTCCACACATCGCGGGACTCGTCCTCGGGGTGTTCTCCGTCCTGGTGTTCCTGTGGAGCCTGTCGCCGGCGCTGCGGTACCTCGTCCACACCCCGCGCGTGTACGTCGAGAACTACTATTTCGACGCCCCGGACACGAGCTTCGCGTGGGCACTGGTCCTCGGGCTCGTCGCCGCCGCGCTCGCGAGCCGCAAGCGGATCGCGTGGTGGCTGCTCACGATCTACCTGACGGTGTTCGCGGTGTTGAACGCCGTGACGGCCGTGGTCGACAAGAACATCAACTCCGCCGTCGCGTTCGTCGTGCAGCTGGCGGTCATCGGGATCCTGATCGCCGCGCACAAGGAGTTCTACACCCGGGTCCGACGCGGCGCCGGCTGGAAAGCCCTCGGGGTGCTGGTGGCCGGTCTCGCGGTCGGCACGCTCCTCGGCTGGGCGCTGGTGGAGATGTTCCCCGGCACCCTGCCGTCGGGCCAACGGTTCTTCTGGGCCCTCAACCGCGTCACCGCGCTCGTGGTGATCGAGAACGAGCAGTTCGACGGCCACCCGCACGCGTTCGTCAACACCCTGCTCGGACTGTTCGGCGCACTCGCGCTGCTCGCCGCGGTGATCACGCTGTTCCGATCGCAGCGGGCATCGAACGCGTTGACCGGCAACGACGAATCGGCGCTGCGCGGGCTGCTCGACGCGTACGGCGGAGGCGATTCCCTCGGCTACTTCGCCACCCGACGCGACAAGGCCGTCGTCTTCGCTCCGAGCGGCAAGGCCGCGGTGACCTACCGAGTCGAGGCCGGGGTGTGCCTCGCCAGCGGCGACCCGATCGGCAACCCGGAGGCGTGGTCGCACGCGATCGACGCGTGGCTCGAGCTCGCGTCGAAGTACGGCTGGGCTCCGGCGGTGATGGGCGCGAGCGAGGCCGGCGCCACCGCCTACAAGCGGGGCGGACTGTCCGTCCTCCAACTCGGCGACGAGGCGATCCTCGAGACCCGCGATTTCAGCCTGAACGGCCGCGAGATGCGGCAGGTGCGCCAGGCCGTGCACCGCGTCCGCAGGCAGGGCGTCACCGTCCGGATCCGACGCCACCGCGACATCCCGCCCGCCGAGATGGCCGACGTGATCTCCCGCGCCGACAGCTGGCGCGACACCGAGTCCGAGCGCGGCTTCTCGATGGCCCTCGGACGGCTCGGCGACCCCCTCGACGGTGACTGCCTGCTGGTCGAGGCGATCGGACCCGACGGTGGCGTGCTGGGCATGCTCTCGCTCGTGCCGTGGGGTTCCAACGGGGCCTCGCTCGACCTGATGCGCCGCAACCCGCTCGCCCCGAACGGCGTCAACGAACTGATGATCACCGAGCTCGCGACCCGCGCGGACGAGTTCGGGGTGATCCGGACATCGCTGAACTTCGCGGTGTTCCGGTCGGCGTTCGAGGAGGGTGCCCGCATCGGCGCCGGCCCGATCCTGCGCGTGTGGCGCTCGATGCTGCTGTTCTTCTCCCGGTGGTGGCAGCTCGAGGCGCTGTACCGCTCCAACGTGAAGTACCTGCCGGAGTGGGCGCCGCGCTACCTGTGCTTCGACGACAACCGGCAGCTGCCCCGCGTCGCGATCGCGTCGGCCATCGCCGAGGGCTTCCTGACGCTGCCGAGTTTCGGTCACCGCACCGACGCCCTCGCCCACACCGGCCGTCACACCGCGGTACCGGAAGCGTTGGCGCACTCCGGGATCCTGCACGCGGACGGCAGCGCACCGGACGCCGCCCCGATTGCCGCGGAGATCGTCCCCGCCAAGGTCGATCCGACCGGGCCCCGCCGCCCCGAGCAGGTCCGGGTACGGATGGACAAGCTCGAGCGCCTGGCCGACGAGGGCATCGACCCCTACCCCGTCGCCTATCCCCCGACCCACACGGTCGCCGCGGCCGCCGCCTCGCCCGAGGGCACGCGGGTGCGGATCGCGGGCCGACTGCTGCGAATTCGCACGTACGGCGGTGTCGCGTTCGCGGTGCTGCGGGACTGGTCCGGCGACATCCAGGTGCTGATCGAACGAACCGCCGTCGGTGACCGCCTCGACGAGTTCTCCGCCGACTTCGACCTCGGGGACCTCATGGAGGTCAGCGGGACCATCGGCCGCAGCCGCAAGGGCGAGCTGTCGCTGCTGGCGACGGACTGGCGGATGAACGGCAAGTGCCTGCACCCGCTGCCCGACAAGTGGAAGGGCCTGACCGACGCCGAGACCCGGGTGCGGCAGCGGTACGTGGACCTCGCGATCAACCCCGAGTCGCGGCGGCTGCTGGCCGCACGCACCGCGATCGTGAAGTCGCTGCGCGACACGCTGTCCGGTCGCGACTACCTCGAGGTGGAGACGCCGATCCTGCAGCGCATCCACGGCGGCGCCAACGCGGCCCCGTTCGTCACCCACATCAACGCGTACGACCTGGACCTGTACCTGCGGATCGCGCCGGAGCTGTTCCTCAAGCGACTGTGCGTGGCCGGAATGGAGAAGGTGTTCGAGATCGGGCGCGTGTTCCGCAACGAGGGCGTGGACTTCAAGCACAACCCGGAGTTCACGATCCTCGAGGCGTACGAGGCGCACAGCGACTACGAACGCATGATGGTGTTGTGCCGCGAGCTGATCCAGGCCGCGGCCGTCGCCGCGCACGGCAGCCAGACGATCATGCGGCCCGGACCGGACGGCGAACTGGTCGCCGTCGACATCTCCGGCGAATGGCCGGTCAAGACGATGCACGGTGCGGTCGCCGAGAAGGTCGGCGTCGAGGTGACCCCCGAGACGCCGCTGGAGATCCTGCAGAAGCTGTGCGACGAGAACGAGATCGAGTACCAGAAGAGCTGGGACGCGGGTGCCGTCGCGCAGGAGATGTACGAACACCTGGTGGAGGGGCAGACCGAGTTCCCGACGTTCTACACCAACTTCCCGACGTCGATGTCGCCGCTGACCCGGCCGCACCCCACCATTGCGGGCGTGGCCGCGAAGTGGGACCTGGTGGCGTGGGGCATGGAACTGGGCACCGCATACAGCGAGCTGACCGACCCGATCGACCAGCGGCAGCGGCTCACCGAGCAGTCGCTGCTCGCGGCCGGCGGCGACGCCGAGGCGATGGAACTGGACGAGGACTTCCTGCAGGCCCTCGAGCACGCGATGCCGCCCACCGGTGGCCTCGGCATGGGCGTCGACCGGATCGTCATGCTCATCACCGGCGGCAGCATCCGCGAGTCGCTCGCCTTCCCGTTCGCCAAGCCGCGGAACTGAGGACGCGGTGACGATGACCGTCCGGCGGTACCTGCTCGCCGCGCTGCTGATCGCGGGCGCGATCCTGTACTCGTCGTGGGTACTCGCGTTCTTCCTGAACACCGGGGAGGGCCCGTTCGAGGGGTTCGCCAGCCAACTGGCGGCGACCGATCAGGAACACGGGATCCTCTACCGCAGCGGTGACCTGCTGACCGGGATCGTGCTGACGATCGCCGCGCTGGTGGGGCTGACCATCCGTCCGTGGCGATTCCTCACCGTCGTCGGCTGGATCGCGCTCGGTGTGTTCGCCGTCGGCACGATCGCCGATTCCCGGCTGCCGCTGCGGTGTTCGACGCCCGCGTGCGAGGCGGCGCAGGTGCCGCTCACCCACCAGTGGCACGCACTCACGAGCACGCTGTCGGTGACGGCGGCGGTGGTCTCGGCGCTCGCGTTCATCATCGCGATCTACGTCTACCGCGCACCGCGGGCGATGTGGTGGGCCGGGCTCACCGTCGTGGTGCTGTTCCTCGTCGGCACGCTGTGGATGCTCGTCGGCGTCGACGACCCGTCGGGCAGCCACAGCTGGCTCGGCTTCGCCCAGCGCGTCGAACTGCTGTCGATGAGCGGGTGGATGGTCCTGGTCGCGGCGACGGTCCTGAACGACCGGACATGGCGGGACGTGCACGGGGTGTCCGGTTCTGCCGGTTCCACGTGAAACCCCGCTCCCCCGCGTTTTGCGCACTCATCGGTGATATGCGAGCCCGAAACTCAACGATAAGTGCGCAAAACGCGGCAGGGAGGGATCAGACCGGCTCGGCCCAGGCCCCCAGTTTGTCGGGGTTCATGATGATCGCGATCTCGTGGACACGTTCGTCCGCGACGGCGAGATCCAGGACCGCGGCCACCTGATCGTCGAACGAGATGACCACTCCGGTGCGGTTGTTCACCGACGCGAACCGCGCACCCAGCGTGAGTCCACGCGCCTCACTGAGTCCGACGATGCCCAACAGATATCGCGCGACCCGCTCGACACCCACCACCGGCACCCGCGCGATGCCCGGCATTCCGCCGCCGTCGGCGCGGGACACCACCTCCGGCGCGAGAACGGCCGTCAGAGCGTCGATGTCGCCGGTGGCGCAGGCCGCCGTGAACGCGGCCACCACCTGCCTCCGCTGCTCGTCCTCCGGCTGGAACCTCGGCGCGGACCGCAGGTGACGCCGCGCCGTGGACGCGAGCTGACGGCACGCATCCGGTGTCCGGCCGACGACGTCCCCGATCTCCGCGAACGGCATACCGAACACGTCGTGCAGGATCAGCGCGACCCGCTCGCCCGGCGTCAGCGACTCCATCGCCCGCATCAACGCCACCGACACCGACTCGTCGAGCGTCACCGCATCGGCGGGATCCGGTGGCCGTCCGCTCACGGTCGCCGGGCCGATGGTGCCGGGCACCGGTTCCGGCAGCCAGATGCCCGCGTACGACTCCCGCCGGGCACGGGCAGACCCCAACTGATCCAGGCAGATCCGGCTGACCACCGTCGTCATCCACGCGAGCGGCTCGCGAATCGACGCCCGCTCGCCGTCCCCGAGTGCCTGCCACCGGACGACAGCGTCCTGCACGGCGTCCTCGGCGTCGTGGGCCGAGCCGAGCATCCGATACGCCACACCGAAAAGCTGTTTGTAATCGGAGGATTCGGGAACGAGATTCATCGGATCTCCTCCATCACCCGGGACGCCGCGCGCGGGCGCGGCCCCTTGGGGGTCTTGTAGGCGCCGGGCCGGGTCCGCTCGGCGCGCATCTTGTCGACGGTCATCCGGCAGATCGACTCCTTGATCATGGCACCGAGCCGCCCGGACGCCGCGACCGAGCGCGGACGGTCGTCGGGGTGGACCAGTTGGAGGTACCCGGCCTTGCGCCCCAGGCTCATGCACTGGGCCACCAGGCCGAGGGACAGCGTCGGGGGCCGCGCGCCCCGTACCCGTGCCAGCACGGTGTGGGCGGCGTGCCCACCGAGCGGCATCGCCACCGCGCACGCCATGCGCAGGTGCGCACCCACCTCGGGCGGCGCGACGACGGCATCACCGGCGCCGACGATCGCGGGGCTGTCGATGCTGGTCAGCGTCGAGTCGACGCGGAGGCGTCCGGCGGCGTCCGTCGCCAGTCCGCTGCGCGCGGCGAGGTCCGGCACGGTGAACGAGGCGGCCCACACGCACACGTCGAACCCGAGGACGGTCCCGTCGGCGGTGAGCAGTTCGCGGTCGCGTACCTCGGTCACGCGGGTGTCGTCCCGCCACGCGACACCGAGCCGGCGGAGGGTGGCGAGCACCCGGCTGCGGGCGGCATCGCGCATGAAGCCGGCCACGCCACCCGCCGACACCATCTCGACGGCGAGATCCGGGCGGGCGGCACCGATCTCACCGGCGATCTCGATCGCCGTCGAACCACCGCCGACGACCCGCACCATCGAACCCGGCGCGAGCGCGGCCACCGCTGCGCGCAGGGCCTCCGTCGAATCGGCGTCACCGGCGTGGTGGGCGTGCTCGCCCACGCCCGGGACGGACCGGTCGGTGTTGCTGCCGACCGCGTACACGAGGGTGTCGTATCCGACGGATTCGACGCCGTCACCGACGGCCACGTCCACGCGGCGCCGGGCCGCGTCGATCGCCGTCGCCGACCCCACGACGATCTCCGCATCGCCGTGCAGCAGGTCCCGTAGCGGCACCGCCGCCGTCGAACGGGTGCCCGCCGCGACCTCGTGCAGGCGGATGCGCTCGACGAAGTCGGCGCGGGGATTGACCACGACCACAGAACAGTTCCGGGCCGGGTCCTCGCCCGGCATACCGCCCCGGCTCGACAGGATCCGGTTGGCGGCGAGCACCCCGGCATACCCTGCGCCCAGGACCACCACGCGGTGAACCGGCGCCGACGGACGGTCGGAATACAGCTTCGTCATGACGGTCTCCCGTGCCTCGCGCCCGCCGGGTGCGGGCTCCTGCACTACTGACGACAGAGGACGCGAAAACGTGAGATCGGTCGGCGTGGTGTCGGACACCTGTCACGGCGATCGGAACCCCCCGATACCGCGTTTTGCGCACTTATCGCTGATCCGCGGGCCCGAACAGGGCCGGTAAGTGCGCAAAACGCGGGCAAGATCAGGAAACGGGGCGCAGCGGGTGGATGCCGGGGGCGGCCGAGAGGTGCGAACCGAAGGCACCGGCCGCCTCACGCATGTGCGGGGACTTCATGTGCGCGTCGAGCGCGTCCTGACCCGCCCACACCTCGACCACGACGAACGTGCCCGGCGCCGACGCCGACTCGTACAGGTCGTACGACACGCAGCCATCCTCCTTGCGGGTGGCCTCCGCGAGCGTGGTGAGCGCGGCACGCACCACGTTCTCGGATCCGGACTTGGCCGGAATGGTCGCTACGACATGCAGATTCGACATCAGATCCTCTTTCTGTGAGCGCCGCCACAGCGTGCGGCTTCCCGACGGTACCCTGGTCAGCCCACCAAACGGCGCAGATAGGCCTGTGCCCGTTCGGAATTCCAACCGAACACCTCGCGAAGTCCCGTCGTCATCGTGGCGAGATACGGGGCCGACGGCTCGGTCGGGGCGACGTCACCGCGGCCCACGACGGACGTGAACGTGCGCAGCGGCGCGCCGTCGCAGGTCCCGAGATCGACGATGCGGTCGTAGCAGGGCGGTTCCTGCGCATGGATGTCGTCGAACTGCTCGGCGGTCACCAGATACGCGCAGGCGGCGGCATCACCGGGCACCTCCGGGTCGTAGAACGCGCGCCCGCCACCCCACACGAGGGATTCGCCCGCGAAGTACACCGTGCCGGGCAGTCGGACGGCGACGCGGTCGGCGGGCGCGCCCGGATCTCGGGCCCCGGTGTACGTGCACCCTCCCCCGGCCGGACATCCGCCGCGCAGGTAGCAGTCCAGGCGGGCCCGCGACATGTTGGACCCGTAGCTCACGTACCAGACCTGCACAATTCCGACGGTACGCGCCCTGTTCATCGGATACAGTTTTGTATCGAAAGGGTTCTCCGATCCTGAAACCGGGGGTGACCAGTGCAGACGTCCGAATCCACGACCGGCGCCGCGGGCGCCGACGCCAAGCCCCGGCGGGTCACGAAGCGACGCGCGGAGACCCGCCAGCGCCTGCTCGACGCCGCCGGCGAGGTATTCGCGGCGGAGGGGTTCGGACGCTCCACCGTCGAGCAGGTCTGCGATCGGGCCGGCTACACCCGGGGCGCGTTCTACTCGAACTTCACCTCGCTCGACGAGTTGTTCCTCGCCATGTGGGAGCAGCGCTCCGCACAGATGCTCGACGGCATCCGCACCGCCCTCGCCGACGCGGCCTCACGGCCGTCGACCATGACACTCGAGCCGGCCGTCGCGCTCGTCCTCGCGGCCATCCCCGTCGACGACGCGTGGTACCGCATCACCGCCGAGTTCACCGCACACGCACTGCGCAACCCGGCACTCACCCGCGTGATGGTGGCACGGGAGGACGCGATCCTGCAGACGATCATGCCGATCATCGAGGACGCCCTCGCCGCCGCGGGCCGCCGGGTCACCGATCGGGAGGCGCTCGGCCGCGCGCTCGTCGCCCTCCACGACGGCACCAGCATCCAGGTCCTCATGGAACCCCACAACGAGGCGGTGCGGCAGGCGCGCGAGCGCCTGTTCGTCACCGTCGTGAGCAGTTACAGCAGCAGTACCGATACGGACAGGAGATAGGCCGTGGCAACAGAAGCCGACGTCATCGTGGTCGGAGCGGGACTGGCAGGTCTGGTCGCGACACACGAACTCGTCAAGGCCGGGCGCAGGGTACTGGTCGTCGACCAGGAGAACGTGGAAAACCTGGGCGGGCAGGCTTTCTGGTCGCTCGGCGGGCTCTTCTTCGTCGACAGCCCCGAGCAGCGCCGGATGGGCATCAAGGACTCACGTGAACTGGCCCTGCAGGACTGGATGGGCAGCGCCGGCTTCGACCGTGACCGTGAGGATCACTGGCCCCGGCAGTGGGCCGAGGCGTACGTCGACTTCGCGGCCGGCGAGAAGCGTTCGTACCTGAACGATCTGGGGCTGCGGCTGATGCCGAACGTCGGCTGGGCCGAGCGCGGCGCCGGACTCGCGTACGGTCACGGCAACTCGGTGCCGCGGTTCCACATCACGTGGGGCACCGGCCCCGAGGTGGTGCGGGTCTTCCGCGAGCCCGTCCTCGACGCCGCGAGCCGCGGCCAGGTCACCTTCCGCTACCGGCACCAGGTGGACGAGCTGATCGTCGAGTCCGGCGCCGTGGTCGGCGTCCGCGGCACCGTTCTGGAACCGTCCACCGAGCCGCGGGGCGTGAAGTCGTCGCGCACTCCCGCAGGCGAATTCGAGTTGCGCGCCCAGGCGGTCGTCGTCACGTCCGGCGGCATCGGCGGCAACTTCGAACTGGTGAAGAAGAATTGGCCCGTCGACCGCCTGGGCCGTGCGCCCGAGCGGATGATCACCGGGGTCCCCGCGCACGTCGACGGCCGCATGCTCGGGATCACCGAGGACGCCGGCGGCAACATCGTCAACCGGGACCGCATGTGGCACTACACCGAAGGCATCGTCAACTGGGATCCGATCTGGCCCAACCACGCGATCCGCATCATTCCCGGCCCGTCCTCGCTGTGGTTGGACGCGACCGGCAAGCGCCTGCCGGTGCCGCTGTTCCCCGGCTTCGACACCCTCGCCACGCTGAAGCACATCCTGAGCACCGGGCAGGACCACTCCTGGTACATCCTCACGCAGTCGATCATCGAGAAGGAGTTCGCGCTGTCGGGGTCCGAACAGAACCCCGACATGACCGGCAAGGACCTCAAGCTGCTGCTGGGCCGCGTCAAGAAGGGGGCGCCGGGCCCCGTCGAGGCCTTCAAGCAGCACGGCGAGGACTTCGTGGTCCGCGACAACCTGCGCGACCTCGTCGACGGCATGAACGCGATCAACCCCGGTCCCCCGCTCGATTACGCGCAGGTGGAGCGGGAGGTGACCGCCCGCGACCGCGAGGTGGACAACTCCTACTCCAAGGACATGCAGATGATGGCGATCAACAACGCGCGTTCCTACCTGCCGGACAAGGTGATTCGCGTCGCCAAGCCGCACCGTCTGCAGGATCCGGCGCACGGGCCGATGATCGCGGTGCGCCTGAACCTGCTCACCCGCAAGACCCTCGGCGGCCTCGAGACCAACCTGGACTCGCAGGTGATCCGGCCCGACGGCAGTGTCTTCGACGGCCTCTACGCGGCCGGTGAGGTGGCCGGGTTCGGCGGCGGCGGCGTGCACGGCTACAACGCGCTCGAGGGCACGTTCCTGGGTGGTTGCATCTTCTCCGGACGGGCCGCCGGGCGCGCACTGGGACGGAGCCTCGGATGAGCGCGGGCCGTACCGCGCTGGTGACGGGTGCGTCGTCCGGCATCGGCCGGGAGGTGGCACGCCTGCTGGTGGCGCGCGGCTACCGGGTGCTGGGTACCACCCGCAATCCCGCTGCCCTGCAGGACAACTCGAGGGTCAGGGGGGTCGAGTACCTCGCCCTGGACCTGTCCGACCGGACGAGCATCGAGGCGTGCGCGCGGGCCGCGGGCGATGTGGACGTCCTCGTCAACAACGCCGGCGAGAGCCAGATGGGCCCGTTCGAGGAGCTGCCCACCGACGCGATCGACCGACTGTTCCAGGTGAACGTCCTCGGCGCGGTACAGCTGACCCAGTTGCTGCTGCCGAGGATGCGCGAGCGAGGCTACGGCCGAGTGGTGATGGTGGGCTCGATGCTCGCGAGCTTTCCGCTCGCGTTCCGATCGTCGTACGTCGCCGCGAAGTGCGCGCTCAAGGGGTTCGCGTCGGCGGCGCGCCGCGAGCTGAGCCCGTTCGGGGTGTGGCTCACCACCGTCGAGCCGGGCACCATCGCGACCGGCATCGGCGACCGCCGCACCCGCTACATCGGCGACGGATCCCCCTACACGGGCGACTACACGACCGTCGCGAATGCGATGCAGCGCAACGAGGATCGCGGCATCCGGGCCGAGAAGGTGGCCGAGCTGGTCGTCAAGGCGATCGAGGCGGACAAGCCGAAGCCGCTCTACGCCGTCGGCAACATGGCACCGCTGGTGTTCACCGTGCGCCGCCTCGCGCCGCGCGCCGTCACCGAGAAGATGATGGCCCGCTTCCACGGCCTGCGCTGACGCCGACGGACGTCCCGCCGATCCCCCGACGGATCGACGGGACGCCCGCGCGTCATGCGAGATCAGCTACCGCTGGATCCGCTCGAACCACCGGAGCCACCGGAACCGCTCGAACCGGCGCCGGTCCCCGAGTCGTCGAGCGGATCGGTGCCCCCGGCGTTCGCCGGGAACAGGAATCCGGTGGACTTCGTCGTCAGCGTCGTACCGGACTCGGCGGGCACCTTGGCTCGCCAGTTGACGATCGGGTTGAGCATCCCGAACGGACCGCAACCCGTGGCGCCCGGGAGCTGGAAATCCGTCGCCGTGTTCTGGATGTTGTCGATCGCAGCGGTTCCCGCGGGATACGGAGTGGTGATGTCGGTGACGGGCAGATCGTCCATCGGGTTCGACTTGTTCAACTCGAACACCACGGGGGCATCCTCGGTCCCGATGTAGCAGTTGTCGCCGAGGAACGGGTTGTCGATCTTCAGCCTCACCGGCAGCGTCATGTCGAAATCGGTGATGATCCCGTTGAAGACCGGAGCATCCACCGCCTCCACGGTCGACGTCACCGCGGCCAGCCCGAACAGGTTGTCGAACGGAAGATCGATCCCGAGCACGCCACCGGGCACGGTCAGCGGCTTGCTGTAGACGCCGTTGCTGCCGTCGTCCCGCGGAACGAAGTCCACCTCGCCCAGGTTGCCGGCGATGATCATGTCACCGTCACCGATCGGCAGGGTGAAGCCGTTGTTCGAGAACGTGCCGTTTCTGACGACGACGGACAGGCATGCCTCGGTGAGGTCCGGGTCGCATACCGCGCCGCCCGGGACCGGCGTGGTCACCGGATCAGCCGATGCCAAGGGCGCCAGCAATGCCATGGACGCACCGATCGCGCCCCCTACAACGGCCACGCGCTTACCGGCGCGCCACCACGAATTAGACGAATCGTTCTTCACGCGTTCTCCTCAGTTACCGAACACTCGACACACGCGACCGCGTTTGCGGACGCGCAGAGGTAACGAACTGCGACGGACGCAAGCCCGCCGCGAACTACGGTGAATCAATCTGCTGCGCAGCGCGGTCAGCGGTCCACAGCACCGGAGACGGCCCCGAAAACCCGCAGCAGTCTGCATTTTCGGGAACGAACTCTGCGCGAGTTCCACTGTTACAGGCGGTAACAGCTGAGCTGGTTTATACCACAGCGCAATGCCGACGAATGGGGAATTCGTCGCTTTCTGCCGCTACGGAGATTGGGGTCTACCAGTCGGTAGTTTTGCGTGCAAGACTGATCGACCATGACCAGCACACGTGCAGTTACCGTCGTGGTCGCAGCCGCCGGCGCGCTGCTCCTCGCCGGGTGCAGCGGCGCGGACTCCGGCACGGTCCACGCGGAGCACGACACCACAACGGCCGCGACGCCGTCCTCCACGTCGTCGGCATCGTCGGCATCGTCGGCAACGTCGGCAACGTCGGCAACGTCGATACCGGCCGGGGCCACGGCCGCCCCGACGCCTGCGGCCGAATCGCCCACTGCTCCAGCCCCGCCCACCACGACCGCGGCCCCTGCGCCACCGGTGACGACGGTGCCGCCACCGGCCCCGCTGCCGCCGGCGCCCCCTGCAGCGGGCGGCATCGACAGCCGCTCCCCCGACCGGATCGTCGCCGACTCCGGGGAGCGCGGGCAGCGCTATCTCGCCGCGTTACGGGTGGCGGGGATCCCACCGACGGGCATGGACGCCGCCGAGGTGTTGTACGCACAGGGCACGTGCGAGGCTCTCGCGCGCGGCGACGCCCGGTCGAGCGTGCTGGCCGAATTCGATTCGGTCGGAACGGCGTACGCACAGTTCCTCCCGATGCCGGCGGATCGGATCGCGGAGATCTATGTCTCGACCGCGGAGCGGACGTACTGCTGACAATCGAGAGGGCCCGCGAGCCGTCGGCTCGCGGGCTCTACCCCGTGCTCGTCAGGCCAACGACCGCAACCAGTTCGCCATCCACGACGTCGCGGTCGCGCCGTTGCGGTCCACGACGTAGCCCCGGTAGTCCTGGTGCACCTGGGACTCGTAGAACTGCGTGAGCTTCTCGGCGCGGTCCTGGTTGGCGCCGTCGGACGACTGCGCCTGCAGGGTCGGCACGCCGCCCGCCGCGATCAGATCCTGCACGATCGTCAGTGCCTCCTGCGTGTACCGCCCGGTGAGCGGCGCGAGCGGCGACGAGTTCTGGGCCAGGAATCCGGCCAGGCGGGTGACGAAGTCGTCCTTGGGCGTGGAGCAGTAGAGGTCACCGACCGCGCAGAACGTCCGGGTCTGCGGGGTGACCATTCCGAAGCCGCCGATCCGCGGCCCGCCCGCACCGTTGCCGATCACAGGCGGACCGATGAGGGTGTCGCCCTCGGACCTGCGAGGATCGGACAACAGGCCGACCGCCACGATCCGGGACGGGGGCACCACCCCGAGTCCGGTACCGATCTCGGCGGCCAGGTCACCGGCCGCGTCGGCGCCCTGGCTGTAGCCGATGATCGCGAAGTTGGTGTTGCCACACCGCTGGGCCGCGTCGGCGATGATCGCCCGGGCATTGTCGACGGCCTCACGCTTGGAGGCCCCGTAGACCTCTGCCTCCCACGGGAACGCCGTCGCGGCGTACGTCACGTAATCGACCCTCGCCGTCGACGGGAGCGGATCGGTGACGGCGGCCAGCATGCCCGGTCCGGGCCGAGTGTCGGCCTCGGTCGACGTCTCCCAAGTGCCCGGAATGGCGACTACATGGAGGTTCGGGCACGCCGGCGCAGCCTGCGCGGACCCCACCCCGACCGACACCGCCGAAGCGAAAACTGTTGCAACGCAGGCGCCGATCACTGCCAGAGAATTCTTCACACGCATCAACACCGCACCCCACTCACTGATCCGAGTGGCCACTTCCCCATGGCCACGAGCCGTGACGTCCCCTCCCGTGACAACGCCTCCGGGTGACGCGACACGTAGATACTGGCAGGTCTACGTTGCGAGACGGTGCACGATCGGTAAACGCACGTTACCGGACGGACGGTTCCGTGTGGGGTCCTTCGCAGAGCCGACGAAACGGGTGCGCGGGGATCGAAAACGGCGGGCCCCCTCGACTTGTCGAGGGGGCCCGCCGCCTGACTCAGATCAGCCTCCCAAGCTGCCGAACAACCCCGACAAGCTACCGAGACTTCCCGGGCCTTCGTTCCCCGGCAACGTGTCCGGGTCACCGGTCACGCTGACGTTCACGGGTGCCGCAGCCGAGTCGATGAAGCCGGCGTCGGCCGTGAACTGGGCGGTGACGACGAACTCGCCCGGGTTCTGGAAGAACGTCGTCAAGGTCGCGACACCGTTCCCGTCCACCCGCACCGGTCCGCCGAGGAGCGTGTCACCGAGCTTGAACTGCACCATGCCACGCGCGTCCGCCGGGTCGAGACGGGCGGTGAGCGTCACCGGCGAGCCCTTCGCGGTCGAGGCGACCGGATCGACGGTGATCGTGGTGGCGACGTCCGCGGCCGGGGCCTCGGTCACGCTCACCGGGTACTGCAGCGAAACCGACGGGGAGATCCCCTCCACACCCGAGTAGCGAGCGATCACTCGATGAGTGCCGTTGGTAGTGAAGGTGTGCGGGAGCACCGCGGAACCGTCGTCCATCACGTTCGCGGTGCCGACCGCGGTGCCGTCGACCTCGAAGGTCACCGTGCCGCCGGAGACGCCCGGCTCGACCTTCGCAGTGAGGTTCACCGGCTGGTCACGGTAGGCGTCGTGATCCGGTCCGGTGACTGACGTGGCGGTCTGGATGTCCAGCGAGGTCACCGAAACCGACTTCGAGCCGGACGACGGGTTGGAGAACTCCGCGCCCAGGAACTTGGCCTCGTAGTTGTAGTCGCCGTCGACGTCGAGCGTCTGGGTGAGCGACGCCTTGCCGTTCACCAGATCGACCGGAGCACCGACATTCTCGCCGCCGAGAGTGAACTGAACCTGCCCGCTGTCCGGGGTGGGCACCACCGTCGCGCTGAGAGTGAACTCACTGCCGTTGGTCACAGCACTGGGGCCGTCCAGACGTGTGACGGTATCGACGACCGCGCGCTGGATCTGCACAGTCGAGAGAGGGCCGGCACCCGTGTTGAGCGGACCACTGGAACTGTCTCTCGGGCTGCACTGGGTCGGCGCCCATACGTTGCTCACCGGCCACGGCGCATTTGCCCGCGGAAGGAACGTCAGGAAGTTGGCGTCGTCGGCGTAATTCCCGGCATTGCCTGCCGTGCGCAGCTTCAACTGGACCTCGCCAGTGGCGCCGGCCTTCAGTCGCGCCTTGACCTGCGGCAATTGGAAGCTCGTGTTCGCGCCGCCTGTCGCGGCGGCCTTGATACCCCCCTCCGAGTTCTTCGAAGCGCTCGGACCGTTACCGATGGTCTGGTTGTTGCCAGACAGGCGAATGATCTTGCCGTTGGCATCCACGGTGCCCTGCTCGTTGACGACGAGCACGTTGGGCGTGACACCGGACAGTCCGGAGCTCGTGCCCGCCACCACCTCGGCGCCGAGGAACTGCGCGTTCTCCGGCATCGCCACGTCGATCTTCAGTCGCGACACGTTGTTGAGACTCGCACCCGAGCCCAGATCGTTCGGTACCGAGATCGGTGGCGGGATGATGGTCACCACGAACTCTTCGCCCGGCGCGACCGACGTAGGCGCGTCGACCGTCACCGATGCCTCCTGCACCTGGTGCTGCGGGCCGCCGGCCAGACTGGAGTCCGGAGTCGCCTGGCACGCGTTCTTGAACGCTGTCGTGACCACCTCCGCCGCCGCCGGGGCGGCGCCGAGCAGTGCCGCACCCGAGGCGACCGTCGCACCCACCGCAACCGGTGCGATGTAGCGGAAAAGCCTGGAATTCATCGATCCTCCTGCACTCATCTCGTCAGCTCCCCAGCGATCCGGTGAACAGCCCGCTCAGCGAGCCCAAGCTCCCTGCACCCGTGCCCGGGTTCTCCGGCGCAGCGGACACGTTCAGCACCACGGGATTCGAGACGGTGTCCCGGAAGCCTTCGCCGCCGAGGAACTTCGCGCTGAGCACCTGCGTGCCCTCGGAGTCGAGCGCGGTGGTGATGGTGGCCTTGCCGTCCACGACGGCCACCGGGCCGCCGATGGCCTCGGTGCCCTTGTAGAACTGGACGGTGCCCTGCGCGTCGGCGGGATCGACGTCCACGGTGAGCGTGACGGTCTGACCGACCACGGACAGGCCCTGAACCTTCAGGTCCGCGTTCACCGCGGTGAGCACGGGCGCGGCCGGAGCGACCGTGGCAGTGAACTCGGCGGAGGTGGAGGCGCCGAAGCCCTCGGTGCCGGTGAACTCGGCGACCACCTGGTAGGAACCGGCGGTGTCGAAGGTGTGCTCGAGAACTGCGACACCGTCTGCGGTGCCCACATCGGCACGTCCGACCTCGGTGCCGTCGACGCGGAAGACGACCTCGCCGCCGGTCGGAATCGGACGGACGGTGGCCATGAGGTTGGTCGGGCTGCCGGCCTCGGCGCTCACCGGTTCGACCACGATGGTCGTGGTGCTCCAGTCGGGATTGTTCACGGTGAAGTCGGCCGACGACGCGGCGGAGTTGTTGTAGCCGCCCGTGCCGACGAAATCGGCGGTGAAGCTGTGCGCCGAAGCCTCGGGGAAGGTGCGGGTGATGCTCGCGGTACCGTTCGAGACCGCAACGGGCTCACCGTAGTTCGCGCCGTCCACCTTGAACTGGACGTGCCCCGCGGCCGAGGCCGGGGTCACGGTCGCCGTGACGGTCACATCTTGGCCGACGAGAGCCGGGTTCGGCGACGCCTGCAGTGTCGTGGTGGTGTCGGCGGTGACGTCGACGGTGTGCGCCGTGGACGTCGAGTTGTGGAACCCGGCACCGGCGGTGAACACCGCGCTGATCGAGTGCGGGCCGACTGTGTCGAACGTGTGCGGAAGTGTCGCAACACCGTTCACCGGGGTGACCGGCGAACCGATGTTGTTGTCGCCGTCCTTGAACTGCACCTGGCCGGCGGCATTCGTCGGATCGACCGTGGCGGTGAGAGTGACGGACTCACCGGTCTTGGCCGACGCCGGCGCCTGCAGCGTGGTCGCCGTGGTCACGTTGGGATCGACCACCTGCACGTTCACGTTGAACGGGTTCTGCCCCGACTGGGTGGTGAACGCGTTCACGTCGAAGAGGAGACCGCTGTCGTAGGTTCCGAACGCGAAGGTGTCCGGCACCTTGTAGGTAGCCTCCAACGTGACGGGCTGACCGCCCTTGACCACGAAGCCGCCGACCAGAAAGGTGCAGCCACTCGTGCACTTGGCCGAGACGCCACCGTCGCTCTCGTTGGTGATCGAGGCCCTGGTGGTGACGCCGAGGTAGGTCGCCTTGGCGCTCTGCAGAACGAAGCCAGCGGGCGGAATGTCCCTGATCTTGGCGATCGACCGCTCGAGGCCGCCTCGGAAGCTGATCTCGCTCTTGTAGGTGACGGTATCGCCGGGATGCAGGACCGCAGGGCCGACGACGGTCTTCGAGTAATTGAGGTTGTCGACGATGCCGGTATTGCTCGACGGCGGGTCAGCGGCCGCGGCGACGCCGGCACCGGCGCCGATCATCACCGCCAGCGCGGCACCGGCGGCGAACGCCGGTGTCGCGAGTCTACGAAGCGTTGACGAGAACACAGATCCTCCTCGGGTAGCCCGCCCCCCGACTTGGCGGTTATGTGTCGTACATCACACGAGGCGGACCCTAGCCGTTGCAGGATCGTTGCATAAGCGTTTTCTGGTCAATCGTCCAGAAAGAGGTGTCGAAACGGACGAAGACCCCGTTCCACGCGAGGCGAATTGCGTGGAACGGGGCCTTCGGGCCTTCAAATCGGCGGGGAACGACGCTGGTCCCCGCCGAAATCTGCAATCAGCGCTGGGGCGCGCTGGTGGTCTTGATCGGTGACGGCAGGGCCGTCGATCCCTCGAGGAACTGGTCGACCGCGGCCGCGCACGAGCGACCCTCGGCGATGGCCCACACGATCAGCGACTGACCGCGGCCCATGTCGCCGGCGACAAAGACACCGTCGACGTTGGTTGCCCACTCCGACGAGCGGGCGACGTTGCCGCGCTCGCCCAGGTCGACGCCCAGGTCGGTGAGCAGACCCGGCTTCTCCGGGCCGACGAAGCCCATCGCGAGGAACACGATGTCGGCCTCGAGCTCGAAGTCCGAGCCCTCGACCTTCTCGAAGCGCCCGTTCACCGTCTTGACCTCGTGGGCCTTCAGAGCAGCGACGACCTGCCGGCCGTTCTCCTCGCGTCCGACGAACGCCTCGGTGTTGACCGAGAACACGCGCTCGCCGCCCTCCTCGTGCGCGGAGGAGACGCGGTACATGAGCGGGTACGTCGGCCACGGGGTCTGGTCGGCACGCTGCTCCGGCGGGCGCGGCATGATCTCGAACTGGTGCACGCTCTCGGCGCCCTGACGGTGGCTGGTGCCGAGGCAGTCGGCACCGGTGTCGCCGCCGCCGATGATGACGACCTTCTTGCCCTTCGCCGTGATGGTCGGCTCGGCCAGATCGCCCAGCTGCACCCGGTTGGCGATCGGCAAGTACTCCATCGCCTGGTGGATGCCGTCGAGCTCGCGGCCCGGGATCGGCAGGTCGCGCGCCTCGGTGGCACCGCCGGCGAGGACGACCGCGTCGAACTGCTCGCGCAGCTGCTCGGCGGTGATGTCGACACCGACGTTGACGCCGGTGCGGAACACCGTGCCCTCGGCCTCCATCTGCGCCAGGCGGCGGTCGATGTGGCGCTTCTCCATCTTGAACTCGGGGATGCCGTAGCGCAGCAGACCGCCGATGCGGTCCTCACGCTCGAACACCGTCACCGAGTGCCCGGCACGCGTGAGCTGCTGTGCGGCAGCCAGACCCGCGGGGCCCGAGCCGACGACGGCCACCTTCTTGCCGGTGATGTGCGACGCGCGCACCGGCTGGACCCAGCCCTCGTCGAAGGCGCGGTCGATGATCTCGACCTCGACCTGCTTGATGGTCACGGCGTCCTGGTTGATGCCGAGCACGCACGCCGCCTCACACGGCGCCGGGCACAGCCGGCCGGTGAACTCCGGGAAGTTGTTGGTCGCGTGCAGCCGGTCGATGCTCTCGCGCCACCGATCCTTGTGGACCAGGTCGTTCCACTCGGGAATGAGGTTTCCGAGCGGGCAACCGTTGTGACAGAACGGGATACCGCAGTCCATGCACCGGCCGGCCTGGGTCTCGAGGGTGTCCGAGGAGAAATCCTCGTACACCTCCTTCCAGTCCATCAGGCGCAGCGGCACCGGACGGCGGATGGGCAGTTCGCGCGACGTGTGCTTCAGAAAGCCGTTCGGATCACCCACGAGCTGCCTCCATGATTGCGTCGTCCACGTTGATTCCGTTCTTCTTCGCGGTCTCGATAGCGACGAGGACCTTCTTGTAGTCGCGCGGCATGACCTTCGCGAAATGTGCCTTCTGGTGCGACCAGTCGGCGAGGATCCGGGCCGCAACCTCGGATCCGGTCTCGTCGCGGTGGCGCTCGATGGCGCCGTGCAGCCACTCGAAGTCCTCGACGCTGAGGTCCTCGAGATCGACCAACTCGGTGTTGAGGTTGGTCCCGAAATCACGGTCCGGATTGAAGATGAACGCGACACCACCGGACATGCCGGCGCCGAAGTTGCGTCCCGTCTTGCCGAGGATGACCACCTTGCCGCCGGTCATGTACTCGCAACCGTGATCGCCCACGCCCTCGACGACAGCGGTGGCGCCGGAGTTGCGGACTGCGAAACGCTCACCCACGATGCCGCGGATGAGAACCTCACCCGTGGTGGCACCGAACAGGATCACGTTGCCGCCGATGATGTTGTCCTCGGGCACGAATCCCGCGGCCGTCTGCAGCGGCGGGCGGACGACGATGCGTCCGCCGGACAGGCCCTTGCCGACGAAGTCGTTGGCATCGCCGTGCAGGCGGAGCGTCATGCCCTTGGGCACGAACGCGCCGAAACTGTTGCCGGCCGAACCCGTGAAGGTGATGTCGATCGTGTTGTCCGGCAGGCCCTGCGCGCCGTAGACCTTCGTCAGCTCGTGGCCGAGCATGGTGCCGACCGTGCGGTTGACGTTGGTGATCGCCGACTCGAACGCGACGGCCTCGCCCTTGTCGAGCGCATCGCGTGCCTGCTCGATCAGCTGCTGGTCGAGCGCCTTCTCCAGACCGTGCTCCTGCGTGCCGGAGCAGTACAGGTCCTGATCCATGAACGCGGACTCGACCTTGTGCAGGATCGGCGACAGGTCCAGCTTGGACGCCTTCCAGTGCTCGAGCGCCTTGGTGGTGTCGAGGACGTCGACCTGGCCGACCGCCTCCTGGAGGGTGCGGAAGCCCAGCTCGGCGAGCAGCTCGCGCACCTCCTCGGCGATGTACAGGAAGAAGTTCTCCACGAACTCCGGCTGGCCCGCGAAACGCTTGCGCAGCACCGGGTTCTGCGTCGCCACACCCACCGGGCAGGTGTCGAGGTGGCACACGCGCATCATGATGCAACCCGAGACCACGAGCGGCGCGGTGGCGAAACCGAACTCCTCGCCGCCGAGCAGCGTCGCGATCATGACGTCGCGGCCGGTCTTCATCTGACCGTCGACCTGGACCACGATGCGGTCGCGAAGACCGTTGAGCAGCAGCGTCTGCTGGGTCTCGGCGAGGCCGAGCTCCCACGGGGCGCCGGCGTGCTTGAGCGACGTCAGCGGCGACGCGCCCGTACCACCGTCGTGACCCGAGATGAGGACCACGTCGGCGTGTGCCTTGGAGACGCCCGCGGCGACGGTGCCGACACCGATCTCCGAGACCAGCTTGACATGAATGCGGGCCGCGGGATTGGCATTCTTCAGGTCGTGGATCAGCTGTGCCAGATCCTCGATCGAGTAGATGTCGTGGTGCGGCGGCGGCGAGATGAGGCCGACGCCCGGGGTGGAGCCGCGCACCTCGGCGACCCACGGGTACACCTTGTGCGGCGGCAACTGGCCACCCTCGCCGGGCTTGGCTCCCTGCGCCATCTTGATCTGGATGTCGGTGCAGTTGGTCAGGTAGTTCGACGTGACACCGAAGCGGCCCGACGCGACCTGCTTGATCGCCGACCGGCGCCAGTCGCCGTTCTCGTCCGGCGTGAAGCGCGACGGATGCTCGCCGCCCTCACCGGAATTGGAGCGTCCACCGAGACGGTTCATCGCGATCGCGAGCGTCTCGTGGGCCTCGGCGGAGATCGAGCCGTAGCTCATCGCGCCCGTCGAGAACCGCTTGACGATCTCGCTGGCCGACTCAACCTCGTCGATCGAAATCGGCTCGCGCAGACCGGTCTTGAACTTGAACAGACCGCGCAGCGACGCCAGGCGCTCGGACTGGTCGTCGACCAGCTTGGTGTACTCCTTGAACACCTCGTACTGGCCGGTCCGGGTGGCGTGCTGGAGCTTGAACACCGTGTCCGGGTTGAACAGGTGGTACTCGCCCTCGCGACGCCACTGGTACTCGCCGCCCACCTCGAGCTCGCGGTGCGCGCGCAGCTCCGGACGGTCGAGGTACGCATTGGCGTGCCGCACAGCGACATCCGCGGCGATCTCGTCCAGGCCGATGCCGCCGAGGTTGGAGTGCAGGCCGCTGAAGTACTCGTCCACGACCTCCTGCGACAGGCCGATCACCTGGAACAGCTGGGCACCGGTGTACGACGCGAGCGTCGAGATGCCCATCTTCGACATCACCTTCAGCACGCCCTTGCCGGCGGCCTTGATGTAGTTCGAAACGGCCTTGTCGAGCGTCAGACCCTGCAGCTGGTCGCTCTGCAGCAGCTCGTCGATGGTCTCGAAGGCCATGTACGGGTTGACGGCCGCGGCACCGCAGCCGAGCAGCGCCGCCATGTGGTGGACCTCGCGGGCATCGCCGGACTCGACGATGAGACCGACCTTGGTGCGGGTCTTCTCGCGCACCAAGTGGTGGTGCACCGCGGACGTCAGCAGCAGCGACGGGATCGGCGCGTACTTCTCGTTGGACTCGCGGTCCGAGAGCACGATGATGCGGGCGCCACCGGCGATCGCCTCGGAAACCTTGTCGCGCACCGTGTCCAGGGCCTTGCGCAGCCCCTCGCCGCCCTTCGCGACCGGGTACACACCACGGACGACGACGCTGCGGAAGTGCGGGAACTCGGCGTTGTCGTTGAGGTGGATCAGTTTCGACAGGTCGTCGTTGTGCAGGATCGGCTGCGGCAGCACGATCTGGCGGCACGACGCCGCCGACGGGTTCAGCAGGTCGGCCTCGGGGCCGATGGTGCCGCCCAGGCTGGTGACGATCTCCTCGCGGATCGCGTCGAGCGGCGGGTTGGTGACCTGAGCGAACAGCTGCTGGAAGTAGTCGAACAGCATCCGCGGGCGCGCCGAGAGCACCGCGATCGGGGTGTCGGTGCCCATCGAGCCGAGCGCCTCACCACCGGTGATCGCCATCGGCTTGACGAGGAGGTTGACCTCTTCGTTGGTGTAGCCGAAGATCTGCTGGCGCAGCACGACCCGGTCGTGGGTCATGTACGTGTACTTGCTCTCCGGCAGGTCGTCGATCTGGACGAGACCCTCGTCGATCCACTGCTGGTACGGGTGCTCGGCCGCGAGCTCCGACTTGATCTCGTCGTCGGAGATGATGCGGCCCTGCGCGGTGTCGACCAGGAACATGCGACCCGGCTGCATGCGCATCTTGCGCACGATCTTCTCGGGGGCGATGTCGAGGACACCGACCTCCGACGCCATGACCACGAGGCCGTCGTCGGTGACCCACACGCGGGACGGGCGCAGGCCGTTGCGGTCGAGCACGGCGCCGACGACGGTGCCGTCGGTGAAGCACACCGACGCCGGTCCGTCCCACGGCTCCATGAGCGCAGAGTGGTACTGGTAGAACGCCTTGCGCGCCGGATCCATGCTCTCGTGACGCTCCCAGGCCTCCGGGATCATCATCAGCACGGCGTGCGGCAGGCTGCGGCCGCCGAGGTGCAGCAGCTCGAGCACCTCGTCGAAGCGGGCGGTGTCCGAGGCGCCGGGCGTGCAGATCGGGAAGATCTTCTCGAGCGCGCTGCGCTGGTCCTTGCCGGGCCCAACCTCTCCTGCGCCGAACACGTCGGACTCGATGAGCGCCTCGCGGGCCCGCATCCAGTTCTCGTTGCCGCTGACGGTGTTGATCTCACCGTTGTGGGCGACGCGGCGGAACGGGTGCGCCAGCGGCCACGACGGGAAGGTGTTGGTGGAGAAGCGCGAGTGCACCAGGCCCAGCGCGCTCTCGAGCCGGTCATCCTGCAGGTCCAGATAGAAGCCCTTGAGCTGCGGGGTGGTGAGCATGCCCTTGTAAACGAACGTCTGGCCGGACAGGCTGGGGAAGTACACCGACTCGCGGCCCGGGCCGTCCTCGCCGGCACCGGCGTCACCGAGCTCGTGCTCGACGCGCTTGCGGATGACGTACGCACGGCGCTCGAGGTCCATGCCCGTGACGGTGTCTTCGGCGGAACCGGCGCTTCCGATGAACACCTGACGGAACGTCGGCATCGCGTCGCGGGCGAGGGAGCCGAGCGACGAGTCGTCGGTGGGGACCGCACGCCAGCCGAGGACCGTCAGGCCCTCCTCGGCGACGATCTTCTCGACACCGGACGCGGCCTCGTCGGCGGCGTCGGCGCCCTGGGGCAGGAACGCGATCCCGGTGGCGTAGGTGCCCTCGGCGGGCAGCTCGAAGTCGACGACGGCCCGCAGGAACCGGTCCGGAACCTGGAGCAGGATGCCGGCACCGTCACCCGTGTTGGGCTCGGAACCCGCGGCACCACGGTGCTCGAGGTTGACCAGCGCGGTGATCGCCTTCTCGACGATGTCGCGGCTGCGACGACCGTGCATGTCGACGACGAATGCGACGCCGCACGCATCGTGCTCGTTTGCCGGGTGGTAGAGCCCCTGGGGCCCGGGAAGATGCTTCATACCTACTGCCTTCGTATGCGTAAATGCACCGACGACCAGCAGCGCTGATGGCCATACAACTGCAGAGCATGTACCGACACGACACTGTGTTCGGCACCGACCGAGAATGGCTCGTCATTGAGCCTCGGCACGGGACTGACATCCGCCCCGGCGACGTTGCTCGAGGGCGTTTCGAACGGTCATGAGTCCACCGTGTTGAGAAAAGGTTAATTCACACCCCTGGGACAAACGCAACCAAGGCTCCCCTCTCCACGCCGTGACCTGCGAGTTTGCGTTCGCCTTCTGGGCGAATGCAGCGCACGTCACAGCCTAGGACGAATGTTTCGTCCCCGGGAGGGCGGCGAATTGCAGCTTCGCCACGATCGTCCTACGGCCGCGCTGCGGCCGCATCTCGCTGCGGTGTCGGGGGTGTTGCAGCGGTGCCGATCAGGCCCCGGGTTCGATCGCGACGACCGACACCGTGTTGCTGTCGTAGTTGGTCACGAAGGCGCGCGTGCCGTCCGGGGTGATCGCGACCGCGGACGGGCTGTCACCGACCGTGACGGTCACGACGACGGCGTTCGCGGCGGTGTCGATCACCGACACGGTGTCGCTCGCGTAGTTGGTCACGTACGCGCGGCCGCTGTCCGGGGTCACCGCCGTCCCGAACGGGCTGTCGCCGACCGGAACGGTCGCGACGACGGCGTTCACCGGGAGGCCGATCACCGACACCGCGTCGCTGTCCCAGGCGGTGACGTACGCCCGGGTGCCGTCCGGCGTGAGCGCCACCCCGAACGGCCCGTCACCGACCGGAACGGTCCCGACGACGACGTCGAGGGGAATCCCGATCACCGACACTTCGTCGCTGCCCTGGTTGGCGACGTAGGCCCGGGTGCCGTCCGCAGTGATCGCGACCTCGGACGGAAGGCGGCCGACGGGGACGGTCGCGGTCACCGCGTTGGCCGCGGTGTCGATCACCGACACCGTGCCGCCGTCGTAGTTGGTGACGTAGGCGCGGGAACCGTCGGGCGTGATCGCCACACCCTCCGGGCTCGCACCGACGGGCACGGTGGCGGCGACCGCGTTGGTGGCGGTGTCGATCACCGACGCCGTGCCGCTCTCGGAGTTGGTGACGTAGGCCCGTGCCCCGTCGGGGCTCAGCGCCACGCCGGTGGGGAACTTGCCGACCGGCACGGTCGCGGCGACGGAGTCGGTGGCGGTGTCGATCACCGCGACGGTGTCGTCGAAGTAGTTGGTGATGTAGGCGCGGGAACCGTCCGGCGCGATCGCCACCTGGGTCGGTCCGCCGCCGACCGAGATCGTCGTGGTGACGTTGTCCGCGTGGACAATTGGACCGGGCAACATCAGCCCCGCCACCGACACGGCGACCGCGGCTGCAGATGTGGACAACGAGATCATGCGTATTCCCTTCTCCAAGCGGACGAATCGCCGGAGTCGGGCGCCCCGACGCCACCATCGCCACCAGGGACGACCATGGTTGTGTCCGGCCGACTCCCGACGGCACCCGGCACGCTCTCAGGCCCGAAACCAGACATCCACCTCGCTCACCGTCACGGCGGCGCATCAGTTCTCATCTCCATTGGACGCCGTGCCCACGAGCCTGTAAACACCCCAGACGATCCGGGGACGGCGCGAAACGCTGCCCGGAAGGATTGCGACACCTCCGGTACGGTCCCTCGCATGGCTGGTTGCGCAGCGATCCTCGGGGGCGGCATCGGTGGACTCACGGCCGCCAATCATCTGACCCGGCGCGGCTGGGACGTCACCGTCTTCGAGCGTTCCGCGGCCCCGCCCACGACTGGAACCGCGCTGGGGGTGTGGCCGCAGGCGGTGGCGGCACTGGACGATGCCGGCGTCGGTGACGGGGTTCGGAAGCTGGGCGCGATGCAGCGCCGCGCCGCGTTCCTGCGGCCGGACGGGTCGGTGATCGGACGGGTCGACAGCGAACGCCGCACCGCCTACCTGATCTCCCGGCCCGCCCTGCACGGCGTACTGCTCGACGGCCTGCCGGGCGGGGTCGTCCGCTTCGCGACACCGTCCCCCGACCTGGCGACGCTCGCCGGGTTCGACGTCGTCGTCGCCGCCGACGGCACCCGCAGCGCCACCCGCGACGTGCTGTTCGGGGCGCAGTACCGACCCGGGTACACGGGAATGACCGCCTGGCGCGGATGGATTCCGGGCGAGGCGGCCTCGGTGAGCGAGACGTGGGGGCCGGGTGCGCTGTTCGGTATCACGCCGCGCGAGGGCGGGCTGGTGAACTGGTTCGCGGCGGTCCGCTCCCCCGCCGAGTCGACCGGTGGGCTCGACTTCGTGCGGGCCCGGTTCGGCGACTGGCACCAGGACATCCGCAAGATCCTCGAACAGGTCGACCCCGACGTCGTGCTGCACCACGACCTCTACGAGTCGCCGCCACTGCCGTCGTACGTGCGCGGCAACGTCGCGCTGATCGGCGACGCCGCGCACTCGATGGCCCCGAATCTGGGGCGCGGCGCGTGCGAGGCGATGGTCGATGCGGTGACGCTGGGCCGCCTGCTGACCGAGCACCGCGTCGCCGACGCGCTGCGCCGCTACGACCGGGCGCGGCGGCGTCCCACCCGTCGACTCGTCCGGGCGTCGCACCTGGTCGGCCGGGTCGCGACCGCGCGGCACTGGATCGGTGTGCGCGACGCCGCCGTCAGGCTGGGTTCCCGTTTCGCGTGAAACATCCACCCGCGGCGCGGGCGGGGGCCAAAATAGCTACTGGCCGCAGCGAGTGAACAGCTGCGGCCAGTGCAGGACGAACAGTAGCACCTGTTGAACGTTTGTCTCACAGGGATCGGAACTTCTTCGCGGAGTGTCCGATCGCCCGGATCGAACGCCCTGATCAGGCCTTGGCGGCGACCTTCTCGTCGACATCCGCCGTGACGGGATGCGTCGACGCGGCGGGCTTGCGGCCGGGAATCGCCGACGCGATCGCCGCCGCCACGAGTGCGACACCACAGCCGATCAGCAGACCCGTACGGAACCCGGCCTCGGTGGGCATCGTGTGACCGCCGACGTCGACGCTCATCTGCGCCAGCACGACGCCCACGACCGCGGCGGCCACGGACGTACCGACCGAGCGCATCAGGGTGTTGAAACTGTTGGCCGAGCCCGTCGCCGACGGCGGCACCGCGCCCATGATCAGCGCGGGCATCGCACCGTAGGCCAGGCCCACACCCGCGTTGGAGATACAGACGACCACGAGCAGACCCCACGTCGACCCGAGCAGCAGCATCGACGATCCGTAACCGAAGGCGATGACCAGCGCGCCGAGCACCAGCGTGACCTTGGGGCCGCGGGCGGCGGACAATTTCGCGCCGAGCGGCGAGACGGCCATCATCACGAAGCCGCCGGGCAGCATCCACAGACCCATCGCGAGCATCGACTGACCGAGGCCGTATCCGGTGGACTCGGGCAGCTGGAGCAGCTGGGGAATGATCAGCGACTGCGCGTACATCGAGAACCCGACGACGACGGACGCGGAGTTGGTCAGCAGCACCTGCTTGCCGGCGGCCAGGCGCAGGTTCACCAGCGGATCGCTGGTGCGCAGCTCCCACCATCCCCAGGCCAGGAGCACGATGACCGCGGCCGCGAACAGTCCGAGGATCGACGCGCTGCCCCAGCCCCAGACGGCACCCTTGGAGACGGCCAGCAGCAGGCTCACCAGGCCGGCGCCGAGGCCGATCGCACCGACGTAGTCGAACCGGCCGCCCGCGGCCATGGCCGGGGTGGCAGGGATGAGACGCCAGATCAGGACGCCGATGACGACGCTGAGCACCGCGCAGCCCCAGAACAGCACGCGCCAGCTGGTGTTCTGCGTGACGGCCGCCGAGATCGGCAGACCGAGCGCGCCACCGATGCCGAGGGTCGCGCTGATCAGGGCGATCGACGATCCCAGCTTCTGCGGCGGCACCAGCTCACGCAGGGCGCTGATACCGAGGGGCACCATTCCCATGCCGAGGCCCTGCAGGCCGCGGCCGATGACCATCGGAGCCAGGGAGTCGGCGAGTGCACACATCACCGAACCGGCCGCGAGGGGGAACGAGCAGAACAGCAGCATGCGCCGCTTGCCGAGCAGGTCACCGAGCCGTCCGGTGACGGGCGTCGCGACGGCGCCGACGAGCAGCGTGATCGTGATGACCCACGACGCGTTGGACGCCGTCGTGTCGAGGATGCGAGGCAGGTCGCCGATCAGCGGCACCACCAGGGTCTGCATAAGTGCCGCCACGATGCCGGCTACCGCCAGCACTGTGACGATGCCGCCCGAACGGGCGGTGGACGCGGAGCTGTCCACGGGACTCCCAACTTCTAAGATCAACGGATTTCGTTACTCAAACTAGTTGCAGCATACAACCAACTTGTATCGTGCAATCGAGTTGTATCGCGCAAAATCCCAGCTAGGGTGATATGTCCGGTTTCGCGGGCACAATGGGAGGGCATCGAGCGCCGAGGACCGATGCGGGTTGTGAGAGGACCGAAATGCAGAAACCCACGCATCTGATCGACTTCGAGACCATGCTGCTCGGTCGACACGTGCACCACAACAGCCCGCGCCCCCGGCGCAGCGGCGGCCACCTCGACAGCAGCGCCTACGTGCTGCTCAGCCGCATCGACATCGAGGGCCCCATGTCGATCGGACAGCTCAGCGACGCCCTCGGCCTCGACACCTCCACCCTGCACCGGCAGACCACCTCGATGCTCGGCAGCGGACTCCTCGAACGTATCCCCGACCCCGAGGGTGGGATGGCCCGCAAGTTCCGCATCACCGCGGAGGGCAAGGCCCGCCTCGATGCGGAACGGGCGGGGAGCATCGCGACGCTCGACAAGATGATGGAGGACTGGGAGGCCGAGGACGTCGCCGCCTTCGCCGCCTACCTCAAACGGTTCAATACCGACATCGAGAGAATGGGCGGACGGCCCTGGCCCCGGCCGTGACCGGCGGCCTCCGGACGTGAAGAAGCCGCGCAACAGATTTCCGTTGCGCGGCTTCTCTTCTCGGTGGAACTACGCCGACAGGCGCTTCGCGGATTCCGGTGCCCCGACCTCGGTGGGCTGGTCGTCGGTCTGCAATTCACCGACCTCGCTCTTGAGGATGCGCAGCGACCGGCCCAGGCCGCGGGCGGCGTCGGGCAGCTTCTTCGAGCCGAACAGCACCAGCAGGACCACCGCCACGATCGCCCAGTGCCCCGGGCTCAGCGCGCCCATCAGGACGGCTCCTTGCCGTCGGGGTAGACGGCGTCCACCTCGACCTCGACGAGCCAGCCCGGCACCGGCAGCGTCCCGACCTCGAGCGCGAACCGGGTGGGGCGGGCGCTGTTCCGTTCGATCGGCGCGGCGGGCGCCGCGGTGCCCATCGGGACCAGCACGGTGTCGCCGGTCTCGAGGTTCGTGTTGGCGAAGAACTGGCGGTACGCGCGGTTCCAGCCGGCGTAGTCGGCCCGGTCGGTGCCGGGGGCGTTGTCGAGGAACACCCGCATCGTGACGACGTCCTCGAGCGTCAGTCCCTGGGCTTCGAGATTGTCGCGAATCTTCTCGAGCACGCCTATGCCCTGCGCCTCGGTGACCGTCACACCGGCGGGGAGCACTCCCCCGCCGAACTGGCTGTCGATGTACGACTCGGGGGTGCCCTCGGGCGCCGACTTGTCGGACGCGGAGGGTCCGATGCCGCTGGTCTTGTAGACCGCGGTGTTCGCGCCTATCGCGACACCCTGCGCGATCATCGGATTCGCCTCTCCCACTTCGAGAACCGACTTGGAAACGAAGGTGCTCCCGGGTGTGGTCTCGGCCTCGGCGGTGTCGGACGAGCACGCGGACGCCGTGACGAGCAGCGCCGACGCGGCGAGGGTGGCGGCGAAGGTCTTGCGGGCAACGGATTTCATGGTGGCTCCTCTGCGAATGTGACTGGAATTCAGGCGGCCTGGGCCACACGCTGATGAATGTTCGTGACGACGTCCCGGGCCGACGTGAACGCGCCGTGCTGCCACGCGATGGCGTTGGACAGGTGGTCGCCCGCGAAGTAGATCCGGTCCACCGGATCGAGCAGCTTGGTGTACTCGGGCGTGGCCATGCCACCGTGCGAGTCCCCGGCCCCGGCCCACGACGCCCACGCCGACTCCGAGTACTTGGTGCGCCGCCACGAACCGGAGAACGACGACGAGATGTCACGGGTGTACTTGTCGCCGTGGATCTCCGAGCCCTCGGCGAGCGCCTTCGCCAGACGCTGCCGGTGCGTGAGCGACTCGAATCCGAGCTGGCGTCGCCCCGAGCTGTAGTACGCGACCACGACGCCGCGGTCGGAGTTGTAGTGGTCGTACGGGAACATGATCTGCGAGATGTCGCGGTCGGTGTTCGACGCACCGCCGTAGATGCGGTCCTCGGTCTCCCACCAGCGGCGGGAGTACTCGATGCCGAGCTTGCCCGACGACGACGGCTTCGCGGCCCGCAGCGCGGTGATGATCTCGGACGACAGGTTGTTGTCGAGCCGCTCGATCAGGTGCGGCGGGATGGTGCAGATCGCGTACTCCGCGGTGACGGACCTGCGCTGCCCGCCGACGCTGTACTCCACCGTCACGCCGTCCGGGGCGTTCTTCATCGACGTGACCTCCGCACCGTAGACGAGGCTGTCGCCGATTTCCTCCGCGAAGCGGTAGTAGATGCGGTCCATGCCGCCCACCGGAGTCAGCATCGTCATCGCCTGGTCGTACTCGAAGTCGAACGCGAAGTTGCGGCCGATGCCGCTCTGGATGACGTCCTGCATCCCGAACGGCTGCTTCTGCGTGCCGAAGTTGAGACCGGCGCCGGGCTCGGTGTCGTAGCCGCGGCGCGGCGAACCGAGATAGCGACCGTCGTCGGACAGATCACCGAAGCTGGTGAGGAACTCCGAGAGTGCGTCCTTGTCCCCCTTGGTGAGGACGTCGTCGAGCGCGCCCTGGTTGGTGGCCTTCTGCAGCAGTTCGGACATGTACCCGAACGTGTCGGCCTTCGCCGCCCGGTAGGTGATGGACTGGCCGGCCAGCGGCCGGCTGCCCGTGTAGTTGACCATCGTGTTGGCGTTCTGGTTGCCGAACATCTGCAACTCGACGCCCAACTCGCGGCAGTAGTCGAGGGTGATGTGCCCCTGCGGGATGCGGGTGGCGCCGAGGTTGAAGAAGTGGCCCTCGGAGAACGTGCACTTCTGGGTCTCGCCGCCCAGATCCGTCTCCTCGGTACCGGCCCGCACCGACCACACGCGGCCACCGGGCCGGGTCCGCGCCTCGAGCACGGTCACCTTGTAGCCGGCCTTGCGCATCTCGTACGCAGCGCACAGCCCCGCCGGTCCGCCGCCGAGGATCACCACCGAGTGATCCCCCGCGACCGAACCGACCAGGTCACCCGGTGCCAGCGACTGGAAGCGCCTCGGCGTCGCCGCGGTGGCCGGCGCCAGACCGATCGAGGACATCGCCCCGTACGCCAGGCCCGCGCCACCCGTGACGCCGAGCGCCTGCATGAAAGATCTACGTGTGAATGCCATTTCACGCTCCCAAATGTCCGCCCGGCGATCCGGGTGATCCGTTGGGACTCATCCTGGAGACGGCTCGGGTCGGGAAGTTGTCACCGGTGAAACGGTTCAGCGCGGCCGACTGAGAACGCGGGCCCCTGCGTGCTCAAAGCGTCTCGGGCGGGTGCGATCGGTGGAAGCACGCCGGCAATATCCCTGTTACACAGCCGGACTAGCGTCACGCGCTATGTCCGCACTCACCGACGCGATCGCGCGCTCGTTCACCGTCCGTGAACCCGGGCGGCCTGCGCTGTCGCCGATGCGGGCGCTCGGCCGCCGGCAGCTGTCGGGCGTCGAGGTGCTGGCGCAGTCGGTCGCGACCACCGCGCCGGCCGTGTCGATGGTGGTACTGCCGGTCACGATGCTCACCCACGGCCACCTGCTCGGCGGCATGCTCACGATCCTGGCCGCGACGGTCGCGGTCACCCTCATAGCATTCTGCCTCTCGCAGTTCACCCGGCGCATGGCCGCGGCCGGCGGGCTCCACAGCTTCGCCTTCCGCGGATCCGGGTCACGGGCCGCCCTCACCGCGGCGGTCGCGATGCTGGTCAAGTACGTCGGCAGCGCCGTGATGACGCTCTACCACGGCGGGCAGGCGGTGATCGCGCTGTTCGCGTTCGCGGGCATCGGGGCACCGGCACCGATCGTGTATCCCGTTCTGGCGGTGTGCATCCTGCTGTGCCTGGTGCGCAGCGTGCGCTTCGCCGCGATCGCCATCCTGGCGATCGAGACCTGTTCACTCGCATTCATCGTGGGCCTGATGCTGTTCGGCGACAGCGCCTCCCAGGTCGCGATCGTCCCACCGACGTCGGGGCACGGGATGCTCGCGCTGATGCTCGCGGCACTGTTCGCGCTCGCCGGATTCGAGAGCGCCGCCTTCTTCGGTCCCGAGGCCCGCCGACCGCTGGTGACCGTCACCCGCACCGTGCTGCTGACGCCGGTGATCTGCGGTTCGCTGTTCGTGCTCGCCGGATGGTCGGCGTGGACCGGGCGCAGCGACACCCTCGTCAACGCGTACCTGCACGGCACCGCGACCGGAGTGAGCCCGCTGGTGGTGATCGTGCTGAACGTCGGACTGTGCTGCTCGTGGCTCGCGTCGGCGATGTCGTCGTCGAATGCCGCGTCGCGCCTGGTGTATTCGCTCGGCGTCGAGCGGGTGCTGCCGTCGTGGTGTGCCCGCGTGCACCGCTCCTTCCGCACGCCGGACGTCGCGCTGACGCTCGTGGTCGGCGTCGTCCTGCTCGGCGGCGGGACGTTCGCGATACTCGGCACAGGTGTCGTGTTCGGGGACCTGCGGCTGGTGGTGCGCGGCGCGGTCATCGTCGCGTACGTCGTGGTGGCGGTGGCGTCGGTCCTGTTCCTGAGCCGGATCGGCGAGCAAACACCGGGAGTGCTCGCCGCCGGCGCGCTCGGCAGCGGCGCCGGGGTAGCGGTGCTCGGATACCTGTTGTACGTCAACATGATCGACGCGTCGTACGTGGTGCCGATCGCGGTGATCGTGATCCTCGCTTCGGGGCTGTCGTGGCGCTCTCATCTACGTCGTCGCCGGCCCGACGCCCTGCTGCGGATGGGTGCATTCGACAGCGCCGAGACCGCCGACGTCCTGCCTGGAGCGGGGCTGTTCGCCGCCGACGCGACCGGGGAGACGATCCTGGTCGGCCGGGGCGGACGCTGATGGCGGTCCGCGACCTCGGAGGGAACGAACCGCGTGCGGTGCAGCGCGCCCTCGCACTGCTCGAGGCCGCCGCCCGACTGGGCTCCGGCGCGTCCGCGAAAGACATCGCGGCCCTGGCCGGCATCCCGCCGGCGACCGCCTATCGACTGCTGAACCTCCTCGTCGCCGACGGCTACCTCGTGCGGATCGCCGACCTGTCCGGGTTCGCCCTGGGCCGTCGCACCCGCGAAC
The DNA here is from genome assembly GCF_003350365.1 of Rhodococcus sp. AG1013. Classification (NCBI taxonomy): domain Bacteria; kingdom Bacillati; phylum Actinomycetota; class Actinomycetes; order Mycobacteriales; family Nocardiaceae; genus Rhodococcus; species Rhodococcus sp. AG1013. The sequence continues at coordinate 195,474 of NZ_QQAT01000005.1, read as the reverse complement.
TGGCCGGGGCCGCAGAACAAGCCACCCCCGTCGACAACCGCGTCGTGCTCGAGGAGCTGCGCGCGCAGGTGCGGTACGGGGTGTACCTCGCGTCGTACACGGCCGGCCGGGTGCGCCTGGTGGACCGCGACCCCGACCACGAACTCAGCGGCGAGCGGACACTGGTGAACGCACCGCACGCGTCCGCGATCGGCAAACTGATGCTCGCGTCGCGACCCGACCTGGCGTCCGGCCCGCTCCGGAAGGTCACCGCCCGCACCATCACCGACCCGGACACGTTGGAACTGGAACTGTCGGTGATCCGGCGCGGCGAGCCGGCCCGCGAGGTCGACGAGATCCGCGTCGGACGCTCCGCCCTCGCCGTGCCCGTGCACGACCGGGGGCGCGCCGTCGTCGGGTGCCTCGCCGCCATCGGCCCCACGGGGCGGCTCGCGGTCGACGACGACGAGCTCGTGGAGTTGCTGCGCGCCTATGCGGGGCGGGTGGTGGCGGGCGCGACCACCTGAGCAGACGCGGCCCGAAGTGGCGCCGAACCCGCAACCCAGCTGCGAGACTGCGGTGGTGACGCTCCAGGAACACCGCTCGGAACGCGTATCCACCGGTTGGATCACCGCAGCCTTCTGGGCGGCCGTCGCGTGGTCGGGGTACCTCCTGATCGGCGCTTCCCCGTGGTGGCATTGGGTGCTGTCCACCGCCGTCGGCGCCGCGCTCACCGTTGTCTGGTGGCGTGAACGCCGGCGCAGCAGGTACTGGCATCTGTTCGGGTTCACGTGTGCCGTCGTCGCCGCTCTGGCGCTTTCCGGCAGCGCGACAGCGATATTCGCCTCCTACTCGGTTCCTGCAGACAGTGTCGGTCAGACGGAGACCGTCTGCGGATCCGTGGTGAATCCGGTGCCTGCGGACGAACTGCGCGTGACGGTGGTGGCGTCCGGCGAACCGGTGGTGACATCACGGCCGATTCCCCGGAGCGAACTCGAGCGGGTGTGCAGCGACAACCGCCGGTACCGGATCCGCGATGCGACCGGGCTGGCACTGGTCGGCCTGCTCTTCGCGGCAAGATCGGCCGGGCATGTCCTCCCCCGCCGCAGCCGGGCGGGCTGTGTCCCCGTCACGCCGAGCTCCGGGCCGACGCGATCGACATCGGTGACCGCCTGAAGGTGCTCGGGAACTACCCGACTCCCCCGAACTGTACGTCCCCGTCCGCGCCCATCTGGATCACCGAGATGGTGCGACGACAACAGGTCCAGTAGCGGCGGCCTCCCGAAGCCGACCGGCCGCTCTCACAGACGGCCGCGCCCGACTGATCCGGTCTGCGGTCGGTCAGGCGTACAACCGGTCGACGAACGCGTTGATGTTCTCGCGGACCCGTTCCGTCTTCTCCTCCGGGCTGAGGTCCTCGCGGTACCGACTGCCGAGCGTGGGCTTCTTCCTGCCGCGTGCGTAGAGCGAGCAGGCCAGGTCGATGCACATGTAGATGCCCACCGAGTTCCCCGCCCGCCCCGACTCGCCCACCTTGTTCGCGGTCATGAGCGCGACACCGCCACGGGTGTGCGTGGTGAGGCAGATCGCGCACATCTGCGACTTGCCGGAGCCGTTCGGTTCGAACCGCATCGCGACGCCGACCGCGCCGTCCGCGCGGGGCAGAACCACGTAGCCGCGGCCGGGGAAGGCGGGATCGGTCCAGCCCAGGAAGTCCAGGTCGTCCCAGGGCCGGCCGTCCAGATCACGCGGCGCGGGCAGGCGCTTCGCGTCGCCTTTCGAACAGTTGACGAACGATGCGCGGAGGTCGCGTTCGGTGATCGGATCCATAGCAGGACCTATCCCTTCGATCGTTCGGACAGCTAATCACCGCCACGATACGACCGGCCCGGGGGACGAACAAACGATTATCCGCGGCATCGACGAGATCCGCGTCGGACGCTCGGCCTCGCCGTGCCCGTGCGCGACCGGGGGCGGGTGGTCGCGGGCGCTGCGCAGTCGGCCTGAGCGCCCACTCCTCGCCGCAAGCGACGGAATGCCGCGCCGATAGAGAAGGAATGGGGCGCAGAGGCTCATCGGACGCCCGGAACACGCAAAAGATGACGTCATGCCGTTTCCTGGTCCGTGGAACCACGACAGCCTGGTGTGGCGCATCCCGATGCACGACAGCGCCGCCGAACCGGACGGAAACCCGGCTTTCGACCCACCCGGGGCATGGGTGCGGGCACTCGGCGCTGTCGCACGCGATCTCCGATGCCTGCGGTACGGGCGGGAAGTGAACGTCGATCGTCTCGTCTGGGACTTCTCGCTCGACAGCGAGTACCACGTCTCGATCGGCTGGCAGGGCGTTCGAGGTGTCAGCGGCTTCAACGCCGGCCACGGTCTGACGATGGATGCCGAGTTCGGTGAAGCCGCAGTCTGGGTCGCCATCTGCTCGTGCCTCGGCTGCACGGAACGGAACCGGTCTGGGTGGATCCGCACGGCGACGTCAGGATCAGCCCCATCGGGGAACTCTGCGAACACGTCGACGACCGGTGGCCCGAAACGAAAACGAGGCCACGGACTCTTTCGAGTTCGTGACCTCGTTCATTGTGGGCGAAGGGGGACTTGAACCCCCACGTCCCGAAGGACACTGGCACCTGAAGCCAGCGCGTCTGCCATTCCGCCACTCGCCCGAGCGACGTGGAAAACACTAGCATGCACTCCTCAAAAATGACGATTCGTGCAGGTAGGGGGCGAAAAGCGAGGTTCCGGGTCGGCTACCGGACCGCCTCCGACAGGGTGTCCGGATATCATGCAGGGGCGGTGGCAGGCAGTATTGCCGCCGCGACACGCAGACAGACCGCGACCAACAACAGCAAGGTTATGCCGTGGGGATCGTTCAACGTTTCGAGCGCAAGCTTCAGGGGGCCGTCGGAGACGCCTTCGCGCGCGTCTTCGGCGGTGGCGTCGTACCTCAGGAAGTGGAAGCCGCGCTGCAGCGCGAGGCCACCGACCGCGTCCAGCAGCTCGACGGCGGCCACTACCTGGCCCCGAACAGTTACGTGATCACCATCAACGAGTCCGATCACGAGAAGCTGGCGTCGGATCACGAGCTGACTGTGAAATCTTTTGCGCGACACCTCGAGGGATACATCCGCGAACAGGGGTGGCAGACCTACGGTGACATCGACGTCCGTTTCGAGGCGTCACCGACACTGCACACCGGGCAGTTCCGCACGATGGGATCGGTCGATCCGGATGCACGCCGCGGCAAGGCCGCCGGATCCGGGCCCGACCCTCGGGCAGGACGCGCCCCCGTACCCGTATCACCGACCCCAGGAGCAGGCCCCATGACGCAGAACTCCGGTTACGAGCCCGGCCGCGAGCCCAGGGACGACCGCGGCCAGGACCGCGAGTACCCGCACAACGGCAGCGCGCACCCCGGACAGGATCAGCAGACGGCACCGGCCGCCGAGTACCAGCAGGACTACCAGCAGGGCTACGGCCAGCAGGCGTACGGGGCCGCACCGCAGGGCGGCTACCCGCAGGACGCCGGCTATCCGCAGAACGCGGGCTATCCGCAGCAGGGCGGCTACGACCAGGGCGGCTACCAGCAGGACTACCAGCAGCAGTACGACGCGCAGCAGCCGTACCCGGGCCAGTACCCCGGCTACCACCAGGACTACAACCAGCCCGGCTACGACCAGGGCTACCAGAACCAGGGATACGAGCAGGACTATCAGGGCGGCTACGACCAGCAGGGGTACAGCCAGCAGGGGTACGACCAGGGCTACCAGGGCGGCTACGAGCAGGCCGGCTACAACCAGGCCTACGGCCAGCAGGGGTACGACCAGGGCTACCAGGCCGGCTACGCCCCCGAGGCCGGGCGCACGCTCACCGCGACCCTGCAGCTCGAGGACGGCAGCGGGCGCTTCTACCAGCTCCGCGAGGGCAGCAACATCGTCGGACGCGGGCAGGACGCGCAGTTCCGCCTTCCCGACACCGGCGTGTCCCGGCGCCATCTCGACGTCCGCTGGAACGGCCAGGTCGCGATGCTGGCGGATCTGGGCTCCACCAACGGCACCACCGTCAACGGCGCGCCCATCCAGGACTGGCAGCTCGCCGACGGTGACGTGATTCGCGCCGGACACTCCGAAATCCTGGTGCGTATCCTCTGACCACCTAGGACACCTCGTACCAACAGCGCGCGCCGCGGCTCGGGACACCGGGCCCGGCGCAAGATCATGATCACCACCGGCGGCTTCCACATATGATGCAGCCAGCTGAAAATGCCCCGGCTGCGCATCCGCGCGGCCGTGCCCCCGAAGGAGGTGTCGAGCAGTGCAGGGACTGATTCTCCAACTGACGCGAGCTGGCTTCCTGCTGCTGCTCTGGCTCTTCGTCTGGGCCGTCATCAAGACGCTGCGCAGTGACATCTACGCCGGCGCCGGCGGTGGCCGGGTAGCGCCCCGGTACACGCGCACCGCGTCGGTGCTGCCGTCGCTCGGCCGACAGAAGGTCGCGAAGAATCTCGTGGTGACCCAGGGTGCCCTCGCGGGCACCCGCATCACGCTCGGCACGCAGCCGGTCCTCATCGGCCGTGCCGACGACTCGACGCTCGTCCTCACCGACGACTACGCGTCCACCCGCCACGCGCGCCTGTCGCCGCGCGGCGCCGACTGGTACGTCGAGGATCTGGGCTCCACCAACGGCACCTACTTGGATCGGGCGAAGGTCACCACCGCGGTGCGCGTCCCGCTGGGTACGCCGGTGCGCGTCGGCAAGACCGTGATCGAGCTCCGCCCGTGACCCTGGTTCTCCGCTACGCGGCCCGCAGCGACCGCGGTCTCGTCCGCGCCAACAACGAAGACTCCGTGTACGCCGGTGCCCGGCTGCTCGCGCTCGCCGACGGCATGGGCGGGCACGCGGCCGGTGAGGTCGCGTCGCAGCTGATGATCGCCGCGCTGGCCCACCTCGACGACGACGAGCCCGGCGAGGATCTGCTCGGCAAGCTCGACGCGGCCACCCACGAGGGCAACGCGACGATCGCCGACCAGGTCGAGGAGGATCCCGAGCTCGAGGGCATGGGCACCACGCTCACTGCGATCCTGTTCGCGGGCAGCAGGCTGGGCCTGGTGCACATCGGCGATTCGCGCGCCTACCTGCTGCGCGACGACCAGCTCACCCAGATCACCCGCGACGACACGTTCGTCCAGTCCCTCGTCGACGAGGGCCGCATCACCGCCGAGCAGGCGCACACCCACCCGCAGCGGTCGCTGATCATGCGCGCGCTCACCGGCAACGAGATCGAGCCGACGCTGACGATGCGCGAGGCCCGCGCCGGCGACCGGTACCTGCTGTGCTCGGACGGCCTGTCCGACGTCGTCAGCGACGAGACCATCGCGAACACGATGCGCGAGGGCACCAACGACGAATGCGCCGATCGCCTCATCGAGTTGGCGTTGCGGAGCGGCGGTCCCGACAACGTGACGGTCATCGTCGCCGACGTCATCGACCTGGACTACGGCCAGAGTCACCCCATCGTCGGGGGCGCGGCCTCCGATGACGACGACGAGGACACCCCGCCGCCGAACACCGCCGCCGGCCGGGCCGCCGCAATGCGCCCGCCGCGCGCCACCCCCAAGCGCGTCGCACCGGCACCGGAGGCCCCGCCGAAGAAGTCGCACAAGCTGCGCTGGACCCTGGTCGGCCTCGGGTTGATCGTGGTCGTCGTGGTCGGTCTGATCGTGGGCCGGACGATGATCCGCAGCTACTACTACGTGGGCGCCTCCGACGACCGGGTCACGGTGCTGCGCGGGATTCCCGGTTCGGTCCTCGGCTACCAACTGCAGAAGAGCGCGCTCGTCGGCTGTGTCACGGACGACGGCACCCTCACGCTCGTCGACCCCGACCAGCTCCCCACCGAATGCCGGGTGATGAAGGTCGAGGACCTGCAGCCGTCCGCGCGTGAACAGGTCCGGGCCGGTCTGCCGTCGGGCACCAAGGACGACGCCACCGAGCAGATGCGCCGGCTCGCCGCCAGCGATCTGCTGCCGGTGTGCACGCCCGAGCCCGCACCCGCACCCACCCCGACTCCCGCCCCTGCGCCCGCCCCGGCCCCCACCGGCGAACCGGCACCCCCGGCGCCGACCCCGGAGGGCGCGCCGCCGCCGACGGCCGCTCCCCCGGCCGAGCCGGCACCGGCGCCGATCGAACAGGTCCCCGGCCAGAACTGCAGGACCGGTAGCTGATGTCCACGTCCGACGCTCCGTTCCCCAGCCCGCCCGGCGGGTTCGCTCCCCCGCCGATCCAGTCGACCCGGCGGAACACCGAACTACTGCTGATCTGCTGCGCCATCGTCGTCACGACGGTGTCGTTGGTGTTGGTGGAGGCCAGCCAGGAGCAGACCCTGACGTGGGACCTGGCCAAGTACGGGCTGGCCTACGCGGCGATGTTCCTCGTCGCGCACCTCGCGGTGCGCCGGTACGCGCCGTACGCCGATCCGCTGCTGCTGCCGATCGTCGCCCTGCTCAACGGGCTCGGCCTGGTGCTGATCCATCGACTCGACCTCGCGGACGCCGAGAACGCGGTGTACCAAGGGCTGCCGATCCCGTCGCCCGACGCCAACCAGCAGGTGATGTGGACGGCACTCGCGCTCGGCGGTTTCATCGCCGTGCTGATCCTGCTGCGGGACTACCGACTCCTCGCCCGCTACAGCTACACGGTGGGACTCGCGGGCCTGGTACTGCTCGCGATCCCGGCGCTGCTGCCGGCGCGTTTCTCCGAGGTCAACGGCGCCAAGATCTGGATCCGGCTGCCGGGCTTCAGCATCCAGCCGGGCGAGTTCGCGAAGATCCTGCTGATCATCTTCTTCGCGGCGGTGCTGGTCGCCAAGCGCGATCTGTTCACCACCGCGGGCCGTCACTTCTTCGGCATGGACCTGCCCCGCGCCCGCGACCTCGGCCCGATCCTGGTGGCATGGGTCGTCTCGGTCGGCATCATGGTGTTCGAGAAGGACCTCGGTACGTCGCTGCTGATCTTCGGCACCGTGCTGGTGATGCTCTACATCGCGACCGAACGCGTCGGCTGGCTGCTGATCGGCGGGGTCCTGCTGATCATCGGGTTCTTCTTCGCGTACCAGATGTTCGGGCACGTCCGGGTGCGCGTGGACACGTGGATCGACCCGCTCGGCGACTACCAGAACACCGGCTACCAGATCTCGCAGTCGCTGTTCGGGCTCGCGACCGGCGGCGTCGCCGGCACCGGTCTGGGCAGCGGACGCCCGTCACAGGTGCCGTTCGCCAAGACCGACTTCATCATCGCCGCGATCGGTGAGGAGTTGGGCCTGATCGGCCTGGCCGCGATCCTCATGCTGTTCCTGATCCTCGTGATCCGCGGGCTGCGGACCGCGCTCGCGGTGCGCGACAGCTTCGGCAAGCTGCTCGCGGCCGGCCTGTCGTTCACGATCGCGATCCAGCTGTTCGTGGTGGTCGGCGGCGTCACCAAGCTGATCCCCCTCACCGGTCTCACCACACCGTTCATGTCGTACGGTGGGTCGTCCCTGCTCGCGAACTACCTGCTGCTGGCACTGCTGATGAAGATCTCCGACGCGGCCCGCACCCCCGCAGCCCCCAAGAAGAAGGGGCCCGCACCCATTGCGGACGCCCCGACGGAAATGCTGGGTCGCCAATGAACACTCCCCTGCGCCGCGTCGCGCTGGCCGTCATGGTGATGGTCGTCGCGCTGCTCGCCAACGCCACCTACGTGCAGGTCATCAAGGCCGACGATCTGCGCAACGACCCGCGGAACTCGCGCGTGCTGCTCGACGAGTACTCGCGCCAGCGTGGTCAGATCTCCGCCGGCGGGCAGGTGCTGGCGTCGTCGGTGCCCACCGACGACCGCTACAAGTACCTGCGCACCTATCCGCCGAACCCGGCGGCGCCGTCGAGCCCGCTCGCGAACGCCCCGGTCACCGGCTTCTACTCGATGCAGTACGGCAGCGCGGGCCTCGAGAAGGCCGAGGACCCGGTCCTCAACGGCTCCGACAACCGCCTGTTCAGCAAGCGGTTCTTCGACCTCGTCTCGGGCCGCGATCCGCGCGGCGGCAACGTCGTGAGCACGATCGACCCGGTGATGCAGCAGGTCGCGTACGACGAGCTGACCGCGAAGGGCTACACCGGTTCGGTCGTCGCGATCGAACCGAGCACCGGCAACATCCTCGCGATGGCCAGCACCCCCAGCTACGACCCCAACCGGCTCTCCGGCCACGACGGCGCCGAGACGTCCGCGGCGTGGGACGAGCTCAGCTCCGATCCGGACAAGCCGATGCTCAACCGCGCGGTGTCGGCGACGTACCCGCCGGGGTCGACGTTCAAGGTCGTGGTCACGGCGGCCGCGCTCGAGAACGGCGCCAACCCGGACGAGCAGCTGACGGCCGCACCGAACATCACGCTGCCCGGCACGTCGACCACGCTCGAGAACTACAACGGCACCACGTGCGGCGGCGGGCCGACGGCGTCGCTGCGGGAGGCGTTCGCCCGCTCGTGCAACACCGCGTTCGTCGAGCTCGGCATCAAGACCGGATCCGACGCGCTCGCCGAGCAGGCGTCGGCGTTCGGTATCGGACCGGGCACTCCGGGCATCCCGATCCCGGTGGCGGACAGCACCATCGGCCCCATCCCCGACGACGCCGCGCTCGGCCAGTCCAGCATCGGGCAGCGTGACGTCGCGCTCACTCCGTTGCAGAACGCGGAGATCGCGGCCACCATCGCCAACGGGGGCATGCGGATGGAGTCGCACCTGGTGTCGCAGCTGCAGGGACCGGACCTGTCGAACCTGGCGACCACGTCGCCGAAGTCGCTGGGCCGGGCCGTGTCGCCCGAGGTGGCGGTGACGCTGACGCAGCTGATGATCGGCTCCGAGAACAACACGGCCGGCGGCGGGAAGATCCCGGGCGTCCAGATCGCCTCCAAGACGGGCACCGCCGAGCACGGCAACGATCCGCGCAACACCCCGCCGCACGCCTGGTACATCGGGTTCGCGCCGGCACAGAACCCGACCGTCGCGATCGCGGTCATCGTCGAGGACGGCGGCGACCGCGCGCTCGCCGCGACCGGCGGATCGGTCGCGGCGCCGATCGGGCGGGCCGTCATCGCGGCCGGATTGCAGAGGGGTTGAGCCATGTCGTTGACGAACGGATCGGTGATCGGCGGGCGCTACCGCCTGCAACGGCTGATAGCGACCGGCGGCATGGGTCAGGTGTGGGAGGCCACCGACAGCCGCCTCGACCGTCGGGTCGCGGTGAAGGTACTCAAGGCCGAGTTCTCGTCCGACCCCGAGTTCCTCGAGCGGTTCCGCATCGAGGCCCGCACCACCGCGCAGCTCAACCATCCGGGCATCGCCGGCGTGTACGACTACGGCGAGACCCGTGACGAGGCCGGCGCCAACCTGGCGTACCTGGTGATGGAACTGGTCGCGGGTGAGCCGCTCAACGCGGTACTCGCGCGCGTCGGTCGGCTGTCGATTCCGCATGCCCTGGACATGCTCGAGCAGACCGGACGCGCGCTGCAGGTCGCGCATTCGGCGGGCGTCGTGCACCGCGACGTCAAGCCCGGCAACATCCTGATCACCCCCACCGGCCAGGTGAAGATCACCGACTTCGGCATCGCGAAGGCCGTCGACGCCTCGCCGGTCACCCGCACCGGCATGGTGATGGGCACCGCGCAGTACATCGCGCCCGAGCAGGCCCTGGGCCAGGAGGCGACCGCCGCCAGCGACGTGTACTCGCTCGGTGTGGTCGGCTACGAGGCGCTGTCGGGCCGACGCCCCTTCGGTGGCGGCGGCACCCTGACGGTGGCGATGAAGCATGTGCAGGAACCGCCGGAGCCGATGCCGGCCGAACTGCCGGCCCCGATCCGCGAGCTGATCGACATCACGCTGACAAAGGATCCGGCGGGCCGGTACTCGAACGGCGGCGAGTTCGCCGACGCCGTGGCCGCCGTCCGCGCCGGTCGCCGCCCGCCGCCGCCCGGTCGGGTACCGACCGGCGCGACCAGCGTGGTGGCCCCGGTCCCGGTCGCCGCTCCCACCGCGATGATGCCGACGCAGCAGCGCAACTACACCGGTGACACCGGCCAGATCCCGGACCCGGAGGACGGGGACGGCGGTTGGACCAGCGGTCAGAAGGCGATCGCGTGGGCCGGTGGCGCGCTGCTCACGCTGGCCTCCCTCGCGGCGCTCGGCATGCTGTTCTTCGACGGCGGGTCGAAGGAACCGTCGACCCCGCCGGTGGTGACATCGACATCGACGTCGAAGGCGCCGGCGACGACGACGCGGACCACGCCGCCGACCACCACGAGGACGACGACCACCACACCGCCGCCGGTCACGACGACCACCACGACAACGCCGCCGCCGACCACAACCACGACGACGACACCGCCGCCGACTACGACGACCACCACACCGCCGCAGACGACGACCACCACCACGACGGCACCGACCACAACCACCACCACGACGGCCACCACCACCACGGCCACACAAGGACAGCCATGACGACACCGCGCAATCTCTCCTCCCGGTACGAGCTGGGCGAGATTCTCGGGTTCGGCGGGATGTCCGAGGTGCATCTCGGACGGGACCTGCGTCTGAGCCGGGATGTCGCGATCAAGGTGCTGCGCGCCGACCTCGCCCGCGACCCCACGTTCTACCTGCGGTTCCGCCGCGAAGCGCAGAACGCGGCCGCGCTGAACCATCCGGCGATCGTCGCGGTGTACGACACCGGCGAGGCCGAGACGGACGCCGGGCCGCTGCCGTACATCGTCATGGAGTACGTCGACGGCGACACCCTGCGCGACCTCATCCGCACCGAGGGTCCGCTGCAGCCGCGTCGGGCGATGGAGATCATCGCCGACGTGTGCGCGGCCCTGGACTTCAGTCACCGCAACGGCATCGTGCACCGCGACATCAAGCCGGCGAACATCATGATCAACCGCGCAGGCGCGGTGAAGGTGATGGACTTCGGCATCGCGCGCGCCATCGCGGACAGCTCGAGCCCGATGACGCAGACCGCGGCCGTGATCGGTACCGCGCAGTACCTGTCGCCCGAGCAGGCCCGCGGCGATCAGGTGGACGCCCGCTCGGACGTCTACTCGCTGGGCTGTGTGCTGTTCGAGGTCCTCACCGGTGAGCCCCCGTTCAAGGGTGATTCGCCGGTCGCCGTCGCGTACCAGCACGTGCGGGAGGATCCCAAGCTGCCATCGCTGGTCAATCCCGCGGTGCCGCGCGCGATGGACTCGGTGATCCTCAAGGCGATGGCCAAGAATCCCGCCAACCGGTACCAGAGCGCCGCGGAGATGCGCAGCGACCTGGTGCGGGTGCTGGGCGGTCAGCGTCCGAGCGCCCCGATGGTGCTGACCGACGAGGACCGGACCACGATGTTCGGCGCCGTGGACGGCGGCGCGGGCACCGGAGCGGGATACCAGGCCGAGCCGGCGCGGACGGCCACGGCCACCGCCGCTCCGGCCGCGATCCCGGCGTCGGCGCCCCCCGTGAAGAAGCGCAACACCACCCGCAACGTGCTGGTCGCGCTCGCGGCACTCGTCGTCGTCGGCATCATCGGCGTGTTCACCTTCTCGCTGTTGTCGACGCCGACGAAGGTCACGGTGCCGACCGTCGCGGGGCTGAGCGCGCAGGAGGCCGAGGCCAAGCTGCGCACCGTCAACCTCGACACCACCATCCAGTCCCGGCCCGACGCGGTGGTCGCGAACGGCAATGTCATCGGAACCAATCCGACGTCGGGCAGTTCGGTGGACGAGAACAGCACCGTCACGCTGGTGGTGTCGTCGGGCCCCGAGCAGGTACAGGTGCCCAAACTGGCCGGTCTGACGCAGGACGAGGCGATTCAGGCGCTCAACGCGGCCGGTCTGCGCCTCGACGACACGGTCGAGCGCGCGCCGTCCGACCCGAGTCAGCTGGACATGGTCGTCGGCCAGGAGCCGTCGGCCGGAGCGAAGACCAACCTGGACTCCACCGTCGTGGTCGTCCTCGGCTCGGGCCCCGAGCAGGTGCGGGTGCCGAACGTCGTGGGCCAGACGATCGACGTGGCGCAGCCCAACATCGAGGGCGCGGGCTTCAAGGTCGAGGTCGAGAAGGTGGACTCGGGCAAGCCCGAGGGCCAGGTGATCTCCTCGTCCCCGTCCGGCGGATCGAGCGCCGCGAAGGGCGACACGATCACCGTCCGCGTCTCCAACGGCAAGCTGTTCACGATGCCGAGCCTGACCGAGATGACGATCTCGCAGGCGCTGGAAGCGCTGCGCAAGGCCGGCTGGACCGGGTCGTCGAATCAGCTGTCGCAGACCAAGCAGCAGACGCTCGACACCGATCTGGTGGGCAAGATCCTCACCCAGTCGCAGCCCCCGGGCAGCGACGTCGCCAAGGACGCGCCGCTGTCGGTGGGCGTCGGCGAGTTCGGGATTCCCCGCTAGTCGACCGGAACGGTCGCTGGGCGGTCAGCGCGTGAGCGCGTCCCCCAGCGACCGGGCGACCTCGTCCTCGAGCGTCGCGACCAGCGTCTCGGCCGGTGCCTGACCGCACACGCCGAGCCAGTTCGCGAGCATCCGGTGCCCGCCCTGCGTCAGCACCGACTCCGGATGGAACTGGACGCCGTGGATGGGCAGCTCGCGGTGCCGCATCGCCATCACGATGCCGCTGTCGGTGTGCGCGGTGACCTCCAGTTCGGCGGGGATGGTGTCCTCGACCACGGTCAGCGAGTGGTAGCGGGTGGCGGTGAACGGGTCGGGCAGGCCGGCGAGGACACCGCCGCCGTTGTGGTGGACGATGCTGGTCTTGCCGTGCAGCAGTTCGGGCGCTCGGTCGACCGTGGCGCCGAATGCCGCGCCGATCGCCTGGTGCCCGAGGCACACGCCCAGCAGCGGTGTCTGCGCGGAGGCGCAGGCTCCTACCAGCGGCATCGTCGCGCCGGCCCGCTGCGGGGTGCCGGGGCCGGGGCTGAGCAGGATGCCGTCGAAGTCGGCGGCGGCGGCCGCGATCGCGTCGTCCCCGGTCAGCCGGGGGTCGTCGTTGCGCCACACTTCGGCCTGCGTCCCGAGCTGACCCAGGTACTGGACCAGGTTGAACACGAAGCTGTCGTAGTTGTCGACGACCAGAATGCGCATGGGAAGAAGAGTAATGCGCGGGATCGGGCGGTTGCTACGCGACAGGCTGCGCGTACTCGGTGTGCAGCTGCCCGGTGTATGCGGGAACCGTCAGGTGGCCGGATTCCTGCTGGGTGTATCCCAGGCCGTAGCGGACGGCGTACTGCTTGAACGTCTTGATGCCGGGCTCGTTCGCGAGGGTCGCGGCGAGCCGGGCCGGGTCGCCGATCGCGGTCACCACGTACGGCGGGCTGTACGTGCGCCCGTGCAGCAGCAGCGTGTTCCCGATGCACCGCGGCGCCGATGTGTTCACGATCCGCTGGTCCTGCATCGCGATCGCCTCGGCGCCACCTGTCCACAGCGCGTTGAGCACGCTCTGCACATCCTGTTGGTGGACCACGAGGTCGTCGGGCGACGCCCCGGCCGGGTATTTGCCGTCGGCGTCGCGGGGGGCGTCGGTGAGGGTGACGACGACACCGGGCCCGGTGAGGGCGGTCAGCCCGGCCGCGGAGGCAAGCGCGCGGCTCTGGTCCAGCGCCTCGGCGACTCGGGTGTCGGTGCCGGCCGCATTCTCCTGCAGGTCCTGTACCTGCGCGGCCAGCTCGTCACGGGTGCGGGCGGCGGCGTCCGCCTCGGTCTGGGCACGGCGCACGAGGTCGGACAAACGGGTCGAATCGGCGGCGCGGATTTCGTTGCCGTGCGAGACTTGCCGCGTGGTCGCCAGCAGTAGCCCCGCGACCAGGCAGACCACGAGGACGGCAATCGGCCAGAAGCCGAACCGCGGGCGGTTGCCCTGCGGCTCCTCCTCCACGTCCGGCACCCTCGACCACCACTCCCACCACGGACGATTCGGTGCGCGACCGGTCCTGGCTGTGCTTGTTTGAGTTAGCGTGTATTACACAACAGGTACTGCCGAATGTACCTTGTCGGCCCGGACCGATCCGGGCACCGCGCTCGCCGCGCGACCGATCCGCCCCGAGCCCGCTGGGCCCATCCACACGAATAAGGAAGTCATGCCGAAGTCGAAGGTCCGGAAGAAGACCGACTACACGATCAATCCCGCGAACCGCACCCCGGTGAAGGTGAAGGCCGGGCCGTCGAGCGCGCTGTACGTGTCGGTGATGCTCGGATTCATGCTGGTCGGACTGGCCTGGCTGATTGTGTACTACCTCGCGGGCGAAAACCTCACATGGATGAACAACTTGGGGGCCTACAACTTCCTCATCGGCTTCGGCTTCATGGTCGTGGGCCTGATCATGACGATGAGATGGCGTTGACCTGCCGGTCTGTTTCAGCGACCGAGTTATCCCCAGGCAGTCAATTACACGCGTGTTATTCATCCCCAGTGTGGATAACCTCTGTGGATAACGGGGGTACTTGTCCACATGCCTGAGGATGAAGTCGATCATGAACCGCCGCTCGAGTGGTCTACCCCACTCGGCGCGGTGGTGGCTCTCGCCGCCGGCGGCATCGCCATGCTCCTCGCGGCGCTGCTGCTGGGACTCGACGCGCCGGGACAGTTCCTGGCCGTGCTGGCCGCGGTCGGGATGTTCGTGCTCGCCGGTCTCGGCGCAAGACAGCGCCCCAAACTCGCGATCGTGCGCGACGCCGGTGGCGCGGGCGGCTCCGCCGTCGCGGTGACGCGGTTGACGGGCCGGCGCACGTACCGGCCCGACGACATCGCCCGGATCCGCATCGTCCGCTACCCGCGGCTCGGCCGGCGGGTGCCGATGCTCGAGATCGACGCCGTCGATCCCGACGGCGCCGAACGTCTGCTGATCTTCGGACGCTGGGACCTGGGCGTCGACCCGGTGGTGGTGTTCGACGCCCTGTCCGTGCACCGACTGGTGCCGCCGGAGGATCGGGCCGCGGGCAGCGACTGACCGGCGCTACGGTCAGATGGCGGCGACGGCGGCAGCGGTGACGACCAGCGTCAGCAGTCCGACGCCACCGAGGGCGAACCAACCGGCGGTGCCGGCGGTCTTACGGTCCCTGGCGCCGACGGCACCCGGGACGTACAGGAGGGCAGCGGTCGCGGCGGCACCGGCGACCAGGCCGCCCATGTGCCCCCACAGGGAGATCCCGGGGATCGTGACGCTGATGATCACGTTGATCGCGATGACCGCCAGCACCGGCATCGGACTGCGCTTGAGCCGGAGCAGGATCACCGCCTGCGCACCGAGCAGACCGAAGATCGCGCCCGACGCGCCCGCGGTGGGGATCAGCGGGTCGAGCATCAGTACTGACGCCGATCCGCCGAGCAGCGCGATCACATAGACCGCGAGGTAGCGCGCCCGCCCGAGCACCATCTCGGTGTCCCGGCCGATCACGTACAGCGCGAACATGTTGACGGCCAGATGCATCAGGCCGATGTGCAGGAATCCGCTGGTGACGATCCGGCTGAACTCGCCGGCGGCGACGGCCGGACCCCACAGCACCCAGTCGAGGAACAGCGGCGACGCGATGTGGTTGTCCATCACGCTGCGGGACTGCACGGCGGTGACCGCGAAGATCAGCACGTTGACCGCGATCAGGACGTACGTCAGCAGCGGCGTCGGCAGTTGCGTGCGTACCGGTGCACCGGCGACGGTACGTGCCTGCGGCACATCACGCTGACCAGCGGCGACACAGTCGACGCACTGGTGGCCGACGGAGGCGGCACGCAGGCAGTCCGGGCACGCCGGACGACCGCAGCGGGTGCAGGAGAGGGCGGTGGGACGATCGGGGTGGTGCACGCACCTCGGCTGAGGTGGCGGGGTGCCCTCGCTCGCCGTGCCACCCCAGCCGGGGTTCGTCATTCGTGGATCCTTACGCGATGGTGATGTTGTTGATCACGACGTCGTCGACCGGGCGGTCGCCGCGGTCCGTCGCGGTGGTGGCGATGGCGTCGACGACCTTCTTCGACTCCTCGTCCAGCACCTCACCGAAGATGGTGTGGCGGCGGTTCAGGTGCGGGGTGGGGCCGACCGTGATGAAGAACTGCGAGCCGTTGGTGCCCGGGCCGGCGTTGGCCATGGCCAGCAGGTAACCGCGGTCGAACTGCAGCTCCGGGTGGAACTCGTCGCCGAACTTGTAGCCCGGGCCGCCGCGACCGGTGCCGGTCGGGTCGCCGCCCTGGATCATGAAGCCGTCGATGACGCGGTGGAAGACGGCGCCGTCGTAGAACGGGCCGGAGGCCTCGCCCTTGGCGTTCTGCGTGGAGTACTCCTTGGAACCGTCGGCCAGGCCGACGAAGTTCTCGACGGTCTTCGGCGCGTGGTTACCGAACAGGGCGATCTTGATGTCGCCGCGGTTGGTGTGCAGCGTTGCGGTAGCAGTCTGTGAAGTCACCCCCCTATCGTGCCATTGCGCTCCGGGCGACGTGTGCGAGCTGTGTAAGAGTGGAGGCATGACGCGTGCGACCAAGAGTGATTCCACCCCGACGTCCTCGGCCGGCCGCCGACGGGTGCTGATCGGACTCGGTGCGGTCGTGGCCGCGGTGGGGGCGGCCGTCGTCGCGCTCACCCGACGGCCCGACATGCCGCCGGTGGCGGCCGAGCCGCCGTCGGTGACCGACCCGCGCTAGCCGCTCACGGAACCCGGCAGGTGGTCGGCGCCGGCCGACCCGCGAAGCGGTCGGTCATCCAGGTGACCGACTCCGGCACCCCGAACACGTACGGGAGCGCGTGGTTGAGTCCCGTGCCCGGGTTGATCGGCGGTAACGGATTCAGCGGCTCACCGGTGCGGGTGAACGCCTCCGTGCGCTGGAACCCGTACGTCGCCTTCGTCTCGTTGACGCACTGGTTCTGCACGTCGGCGAGCATCTGCCGGCCGCGGTCGTTGAGTTCGGAATCGATCAGCTCCCGGGCCTCCGGATAGGTCTGATGCGAGTAGCCCCAGAACCCGACGGGAGCGTGCGGCCTGAGCGCGGTGCCGGGCAGGCGCATCGCGGCGCGGGCCGCGTCGAGCACGGCGTGTGCCTCCGACGCCCGGTTGACGTACGAGTGTGTCCCCGGGGTTCCGAGCCCCTCGTAGTCGGTGATCACCACCGCGATCCCCTGCGACAGCAATGCGTTGACGAACACCATCTCGTACGACGTCACCGTCTCGCTCGGCGAGACGTACCGGATCACGTCGCCGAGCGTCCGGGACGGCGCACACTGATCGCCCTGGCCCTGGGTGCCGGCCGCCATACTCACCAGCGGACGCGGACCGGGTCCGGTCCACGGCAGTGCCGGATCGAAGTAGGCGCCGGTGACCATGTTGGGTACCCCCACCTGCCACACCAGCGGCATCGGCTCGGCCCGGATCACGTCCCCGGCCGGGCCCGCGGGTAACCCCGGCGGCGGGAGGTAGAAGTCCGGTGGCGCCGCCGCGGCCGGTGCACCGGCCACCATTACACCGATCACCGCCGCCGCTGCGGCACACCACCTCCCGATCACGACTTCCTCCCGTCGTCGCGCCGACGTCGTGCTACTTGGGTGAGGCCCCCCACAGGACCGTCTCGAGGTTGTACCGGGTCATGCGCTCGGTGGAGACACGCGGCAGTCCGTGTGTGGACCACAGGATCTCGCCCATGCACTGGAACACCAACCGAGTCGATCCCGGCATCGTGACGCTGCCGTCACGCACGCCCGCCGCGAAGGCGCGATCCCACACTCGCAGCAACTTGCGGCCGTCCTTCTTCAGGAAGTCGAAGTGCTCCTTGCCGGTGAGCATCACCCACGACTTGAGAATCGCGATCTCGGCGTCGAACCGCTTACCGGCCGCACTGCGCATCCGGATCAGTGCGTCAATGGTCTCTAGCGGTGTCCCGCCCACCGCCCCGACCTCCTCGTGCGCGGCGCGCATGCGGGACGAGAAGTGCTGCAGGATCGCGACGAGGATTGCTTCCCGCGACTCGAAGTGGTGGTACAGGCTGCCCTGGGTCAGCCCCACCGCGGTGGCGATGTCCCGGGTCGTCGTCGCATCGAACCCGCGTTCGGCGAACACGAACCGGGCAGCATCGAGGATGCGATCCTGCTTGTCGGACAAGATCATCGAGTCCTCGCGGTCCCACGACGCGATCACCTTGCGCGCCACCCGGGCGGACGCCGAGTCGGACAGATCGTCGTCGGCAGGCTTGGTTGCGAGTCCGCCGAACAACATGTCGATCGTGCAACCCGCGACCTTGCGCGCCGAGAATCCGGTGGGCGCGAGCGTCGCGCTGTGCGTGAGCGCGACCCGTAGTACCTCGCGCAGGATCCGGGAATCGACCTCGGAGCGCAGTACGCCCGCCTGCTCGGCATTGCGAATCAGCGTCTGCCACTTCTTCTCCGACCACCGCGGCTCGGCCGCGAGGAGGCCCTGAAGCTCCTCGTCCCGCGTCCCGGGTACACCCAGGCACACCTGCAGTGCGCCGGGATGGCGGGCGGACGCGTCGGCGATGTCCAGCGCGAATCGCCGGATCGCCTCGATCGGGGAGTCCGACGCCACCGCGGGACGCTGCACCGCGACGACGATGTCGTCGCGCAGGCCCCGGACCATCGTCGCGGCCAACGCTTCCTTCGAATCGAAGTGGTAATACAGGCTGCCGGCCAGCATCCCGGTGGCGCCCGCGATGTCCCGCATCGACGTACCCGTATATCCCTTGGCCGCGAACAGTTCCGACGACGCCGTCAGGATCTCGTCACGCTTGTCCGGCCGTTCCTTCCCGCCCTCGGCCGAGACCGGTACCTTTCCGGTACGACTCACTTCATCCCCCTGCTTCCATGGCCTACCGACCTTTGTCAGATCACCGGTCGCGGCGACGTGCCGCGACCGGACACCGTGCCGTGCATCGCCCGTCCGATCACCAGTGGACGAACCAACGCCGGCATCCCCTGCCACGCTCCATGATCGACCTCGACGTCCCCGAACGCCCCCGAGATCGATGACAGAGTACGGCGATCACACCGGCACCCCTGCCCGAACACCGACCACGGCCCGGCGAGGCGATCCTGCCGCCGCGCCAGAGCCGGATCCTCCGAGCGTACGTGCTCGCAGAACAGGAAACGACCGTTCGGACGCAGTACCCGAGCGATCTCGCCTAGGACCGCATCGGGGTCCGGCACGGTGCACAGCACGAGCGTGCTCACGACGGTGTCGACGGTGCCGGTCGCGGCGGGCAACCGGTGCCCCGGCGCCTCGACCACCTCGGCGTCGGGCCGCAACGTCCGCACCCGATTGCGCAGTCGCGCCGCCATCGGGGCGATGGGCTCCGTCAACACCAGCGACGACACGGTCGTCGGGTAGTACGGCACGTTGAGCCCGGTACCGGCACCGATCTCGAGAACCGCGCCCTCGGCCGACGCCAGCAGTCGGCGCCGGCGCTCCGCCATTCCGCGTCGCTCCGCCTTCACCAACATCGGGTCGTACACCGCGGCACCGGCCCTTGCCCACAACGAACGGACGGGTCCGCTCACCACCTCGTTCACACGCACGCGTCCATTTGAGCGCCAAATGGACGTTCGTGTAGTGGTTTCACCCGGAATAGACCACGGTACAACTATCCGACCCCGACGCGACGCGGCGTCGGGGTCGGGGTCGGATGACGTTGAACGTCAGGGGGTTATGAAGTCGATGAAGGCCTGCCGCATCGGAGGCCCGCCCTGGATGTCCATTCCGATCGCTGCTCCGACGAATCCTCCGACGATCAGACCGGGGATGCACCCGCCGATCACGCCGACTATGCATCCGACCAGCAGTCCCACCGCGGAACCGACGATGTTGCCGATGATTGCGCCCGCCTGGTTCTTCTGGGCCTCTTCGATCAGCTTCTGCTGCGCAACCGGGTCGTCGATGCGGACCGGATTGGTCTGCAACGGATTTCGATCCGGCGTCAGCGTCAGCGTGCGCCCGTCCGTCCCCACACTGCCCACGATCGGGAACATTTGCCCGTCGAGGCGGTACGCCAGCGGAACGGCGCCGACGACGGTGCCGTCGTCGCGCACGACGCTCACCTGCGCACCGTCCGCCTCGATGCGGAACGTGCCGGCATCGAGCACCGTCGTGACCGTCGCACCGGACGGGTCGACCGCGGTGGTGAACCCGACGCCCTGGTCGTTCCCCTGGGCCGACGCGGTATTCACGATCGCGGCCGGATCGGCCGAGGCGGTGCCGGCACCGACGGCAACGGTCATCGCAACGAAAGCGGCTGTGGCGACTATCTTCCCGAGCTTCATGGCAGCTCCCGAGGTGGGCGAGTCGAACTGGGCCTCGCCACAGGATATCCAGCCACCTGTGATGCCAGTCCCAGTTCGAACCATTCCCGCACTGAACGAACGGTATGCGTGCTATGCGCGGGAGGACCGCTCCGATCGCCTTCACCCGTTTCGTCATTCGCGGCTGGGGCCATCCGACCGCAGCGCTGCGATACCCTCGCAAACTGAAACAGGTTCCAACTATGGAGGAGCAGCATGGCCGCGTCACGCGAGAGCATCCGGAGCACCGTCGAGAGCTACATCAAGGCTGTCGCGAGCGGCACCGCCGACGACGTCCTGGCGCTGTACGCCGAGGGCGCCAGCGTCGAGGATCCCGTGGGCACCGAGCCCCGCACCACGCGCGAGTCGATCCGTGAGTTCTACGCGATCATCGAGCCGCTGGACCAGGAGGCCGAGCTGGTGACGCTGCGCATCGCGGCCAACACCGCGGCCTTCCACTTCCGTCTGATCACGAAGATCGGCGATCAGACCGTCGAGATCGCACCCATCGACATCATGGAGTTCGACGACGCCGGCAAGATCGTCAGCATGCGCGCCGTCTGGGGCCAGGAAGACATGATCACGGGCTGATCGACCCGCCCGGGCCCCCAGAAGCCCCCCAGCCGCCCTGCTGCGCGCAGAATCGCCGCCCGCGCGCCGTCTACCGCGCAGCGCACCATGTCGCGCGCAGCAGGGCGTGTGCGACGTCCGTCGTGACATGGGACCCGGGAAACGGACCCACGAAGCGGACCCAGGAAACGCAAAAGGCGCTCTCCCGAAGGAAAGCGCCTGCGTTGTGAAACTTTGTGGAGCCTAGGAGATTCGAACTCCTGACATCTGCCTTGCAAAGGCAGCGCTCTACCAACTGAGCTAAGGCCCCGTCTGCACTGGTTCCGGAAACCGGATTCAGCGACTTGTGACCTCGTGCCAGACATCTTCACCGTGTCGCTTGGACAGCAACTTGGCAAGCCCGAGAGCCACCAGCAATCCGGCTCCCGCAATCAGGATGACCTTCACGTTGGTAACCCCTTCGTTGGCACGTGGAGTGGGCCTAGGAGGACTTGAACCTCCGACCTCTTCGTTATCAGCGAAGCGCTCTAACCGCCTGAGCTATAGGCCCTTGAACCGGGCAGAAGATTACCCCACCGAAGCGTCGGATACCAAAACGGCTCCGGCGGGGCACTCTTTTGCCTGGTCAGTCGGGGTCTGCCAAAGTGACCTGCACGCCGCCGACCAGGTCGGAACACAGGTTGTAGATGAACGAACCGATCGTCGCGATCGCTGTGATAAGCACCACATTGATCAGCCCGATCAGGGCCGAGTAACCGAACACCTGACCGGACGTCACCAGTCCACCGCTGCCGGTGTCGGTCACGATCTCGGTGAAGGCACTGTTGAGCCTGTCCCACACGCCCATGCCGTCGAGAACGACGTACAGCAGGCCCACGGCGACCATCCACACGAAGAACAGCGCCACCGAGATCACCAGCGACACCTTGAGCATCGACCACGGGTCGACGCGGCGCACCTGGACCGTCGCCCGTAGTCCCTCACCCTCGGCCGGGGTCGACACGGTGAGCGCGGCAGCGGCCGCCTTGCGGGCCGAGCCGGCTGCAGCCGGGGCACCGGCGGGCACCGGATGCTTCACCGCCGACAGGTCCGGCATGTCCTTTGCCAGATCGGTGCGGGCGATGCTGCGGGTGGGCCCGTCGATGACCGCCGCCTTCGACTTGGCCGCGGCCTTCGCCGCCGCCTTCGCGGTCTGTCCCGCCTCCGGGCCGCCCGCACCCCCCTGCGGCCCGCCAGGGGCCGCAGGAGAGGACGTGGGTGGCTTCGGGGCCGCCGTACCGGTCACGACGGGCCGGGCGGGCCTGCTGGGCCCGGCCGGCGGCTGAGCCTGGGGCTGAGCCGGCGGCTTGGGAGCGGCCGTGCCCGTCACGACGGGCCGGGTGGACTTGGCCGGGGCAGACGGGGCCGCCTTGCCGTTGGTGCTCGGCTTGGCCGGGCCGACGGGAGGCTTGGGCCCCCCGACCTGACCCGGCGCACCCTGACCCGGCGCACCCTGACCCGGGACGGGACCCGGGCGGCTCAGGTTGGTCTGCGGCACACGCTGCTGTTGCTGCTGTCCCCGCTGCCACGGCGGCGTCTGTCCCGGCCGCTTCTGCTCGGGCGCCTTCTGCTCCGCCGGCTTCTGCACAGGTGCCTTCTGCTCCGCGGGCTTCTGCACAGGTGCCTTCTGCTCCGCCGGCTTCTGGACCGGAGGCTTCTGCGGACCCGGACCCTGCGCGGGAGCGCTGCCCTGCGCGGGAGCGGCCGACTCGGCCGACCCCGCAGCAGGATTCGCGTCGGCCGAGCCGGAGGCCGGCTTACCGGGCGTTTCGTCCGGCTTACCGTCCTTCTTGCCGTCGCCGGGCTGTTGGGGAGTGCTCAACTACGACTCCTTCGCTCCATCGGACGAACCCGCAGCAGCTTCCTCGGGCTCGTCGGCGTTACGCGCGATCGCGAGCAGGGTGTCACCCTCCCCGAGGTTCATCAACCGCACGCCCTTCGTCTGACGGCCGGCCTTACGCACCTGCTTGGCTGCGGTGCGGATGACACCGCCGCCCGACGTGATCGCGTACAGCTCGTCGTCGTCGTCGACGATGACCGCACCGACAAGGGTGCCACGTTTCGGGTCGTACTGGATGGTGAGAACGCCCTTTCCGCCACGACCCTGAGCGACGTAGTCCTCGATGGGCGTGCGCTTGGCGTAGCCACCGGAGGTGGCGACCAGCAGGTACGTGCCCTCACGGACCACGTTGAGCGAGAGCAGTTCGTCGTCCTGGTTGAACCGCATGCCCTGCACACCGGACGTCGCGCGGCCCATCGGGCGCAGCGCCTCGTCGGTCGCGGCGAACCGGATCGACTGTCCCTTGGCCGAGACCAGCAGCAGGTCCTCGTCGGACGAGCACAGCACCGCGCCCACCAGTTCGTCCTCGCCGCGCAGGTTGACGGCGACGATGCCGCCGCTGCGGTTGGAGTCGAAGTCGGTGAGCTTGGACTTCTTGACCAGGCCGTTGCGGGTCGCGAGCACCAGGTACGGCGCGTCCTCGTACGTCTTGATCTGGATGATCTGCGCGATCCGCTCGTCCGGCTGGAACGCCAGCAGGTTCGCGACGTGCTGGCCGCGGGCGGTGCGGCTGGCCTCGGGCAGCTCGTACGCCTTGGCGCGGTACACGCGACCCTTGGTGGTGAAGAACAGGATCCAGTCGTGCGTGGAGCTGACGAAGAAGTGCTTGACCAGGTCGTCCTGCTTGAGCCCGGCACCCTGCACGCCCTTGCCGCCGCGCTTCTGCGAGCGGTACAGGTCGGTTCGGGTCCGCTTGGCGTAGCCGGTCTCGGTGATCGTGACGACGACGTCCTCGCGGGCGATGAGGTCCTCGTCGGTGACATCGCCGTCGGCCGCGATGATCCGGGTGCGGCGGTCGTCGCCGTACTTGTCCACGATCTCCGTGAGCTCGTCACGCACGATCGCGCGCTGACGCTCCGGCTTGGCGAGAATGTCCTTGTAGTCGGCGATTTCGCGCTCGATCTCGGCCAACTCGTCGATGATCTTCTGACGCTCGAGGGCGGCCAGGCGACGCAGCTGCATCGCGAGGATCGCGTCGGCCTGGATGTCGTCGACGTCGAGCAGGTTGATCAGGCCGGCGCGGGCGATGTCGACGGTCTGCGACGCGCGGATGAGCGCGATGACCTCGTCGAGCGCGTCCAGTGCCTTGACCAGACCGCGCAGGATGTGGGCCCGCTCCTCGGCCTTGCGCAGCAGGTAGCGCGTGCGCCGGACGATGACCTCGAGCTGGTGCGTGGTGTACAGGCGGATCATCTGGTCCAGACGCAGGGTGCGCGGCACCCCGTCGACGATGGACAGCATGTTCGCGCCGAAGCTGGTCTGCAGCTGCGAGTGCTTGTAGAGGTTGTTCAGCACCACCTTCGCAACCGCGTCACGCTTGATGACGACGACGATGCGCATGCCGACACGGTCCGAGGACTGGTCCTCGATCTTGGAGATGCCAGCGATCTTGCCGTCGCGCACCTGCTCGGCGACCGAGGTGATCAGGTTGTCCGGGTTGACCTGGTAGGGCAGCTCGGTGATGACGATCTGGGTGGCACCGCGATCCGATTCCTCGATCTCGACGACACCGCGCATGCGGATCGAGCCGCGGCCGGTGCGGTAGGCGTCCTGGATGCCCTGGCCGCCGACGATCAGGCCCGAGGTCGGGAAGTCGGGGCCCTTGACCCGCTCCATGACGGCCTCGAGGGTGGCTTCCTCGTCGGCCTCGTGGTTGTCGAGCGCCCAGTAGATGGCCTCGGCGACCTCGCGCAGGTTATGCGGCGGGATGTTGGTGGCCATACCGACGGCGATACCGCCGGAACCGTTGATCAGCAGGTTCGGGATACGGCTCGGCAGAACCGTCGGCTCCTGCGTCTTGCCGTCGTAGTTCGGGACGAAATCGACTGTGTCGTGGTCGATCTCGCGCACCATCTCCATGGCGAGCGGCGTGAGACGGCACTCGGTGTAACGCATCGCGGCCGCGCCGTCGTTGCCGCGGGAACCGAAGTTGCCCTGGCCGTCGACCAGCGGGTAGCGCAGCGACCACGGCTGCGCCATGCGCACGAGGGTGTCGTAGATGGAGCTGTCGCCGTGCGGATGGTAGTTACCCATCGTGTCGGCGACCGGGCGCGCGGACTTCACGTAGCCGCGGTCCGGGCGGTAGCCGTTGTCGTACATCGCGTACAGGACGCGGCGGTGCACGGGCTTGAGGCCGTCGCGCACGTCGGGCAGCGCGCGGCCCACGATCACGCTCATCGCGTAGTCGATGTAGCTGGACTGCATCTCCTGCTGGATGTCCACCGGCTCGATGCGGTCGTGCCCCGATTCCTCTGGCGGCAACGTGGTGTCAGTCATCGGCTCCTCTTCTTCTCAGCAAAACGGTCCTGGTAGAGCCTGTGGACCCTGGGCGTGCGAAGCGTTGAAGCTCGATGGCTCCGATGCCAGGCACGCGCAACCCGTCAAGTCTATAGGTGCAGGTCAGCCAGACCTGGCAGCACTCGCTGATTGCCCGGCCTTCCGCGTCGAGTCGGATGCGCCGGCGAAGCTGGTGCCGGCGGGGTTCTACCCGACCGTCTGACCGAGCCGGGTGAGCGCGTACTGGGTGATCGCGACCAACGCGGCCTTCGCCGACTCCCGGTTGCGGGCGTCGATGGACAGGATCGGCACCTGCGCCGACACCGCGAGGGCCTGACGAATCTCCTCGAGTGGGTACCGCGGCGCGTCGTCGAACTCGTTGACCGCGACCACGAACGGCAGGTTGCGGGCCTCGAAATAGTCGACCGCGGCGAACGACTCGTCCAGTCTGCGGGTGTCGATCAACACGATCGCACCGATCGCACCGCGGATCAGGTCGTCCCACATGAACCAGAACCGCTGCTGTCCCGGCGTTCCGAACAGATACAGGACCAGGTCCGGTGCGAGGCTGATACGCCCGAAGTCCATCGCCACGGTGGTGGTCGACTTCTGTGGGGTGGCCGTGAGATTGTCCACACCGTCGGAGGCGTTGGTGACCAGCGCCTCCGTCCGCAGCGGGACGATCTCCGACACCGCGCCGACGAGAGTGGTCTTGCCGACGCCGAAGCCGCCCGCAATGACGATCTTGGTCGAGGTCACCCGGTTGCGCTCAGAGCTAGATGTTCCGTAGTCCACCGAGGACCCTTTCGATAAGTTCGCGACGTTCGGTGTCGCTCGCGTCGTCTTGGAGAGTTGCCAGGATCCGCAGGTGACCGGACTCGACGAGATCGGCGACGAGCACCCGTGCCACACCGATCGGCACACCCACTCGGGCGGCGATCTCGGCCACCGACGGCGACTGCGCGCACAGCGCAATGATCGTCGCCTCGATGTCTCCCAGGTCCGGGGTCTGATAATCCCGGGGCGGAAGCGCCTGGATCAGAGCCTCCAGCGCCAGTTCCACCGCCGGTTTCGTCCGGCCGGAAGTGAGCGAGTACGGGCG
Organism: Rhodococcus sp. AG1013; assembly: GCF_003350365.1. Lineage (NCBI taxonomy): Bacteria > Bacillati > Actinomycetota > Actinomycetes > Mycobacteriales > Nocardiaceae > Rhodococcus > Rhodococcus sp. AG1013. The sequence continues at coordinate 169,110 of NZ_QQAT01000005.1, read as the reverse complement.
CACCAGGCTCGGCCCGCGCTCGCTCACCTCGTCGTACTCGTCGTTCATGGCCACGGTCCGGTCAGGATCCGAACATCGATCGCGGCGTGGCCTGCACGGAGCTGCCGACCCGCTCGACCAGCAGTGCCATCTCGTAGCCGACCTGCCCGATGTCGCACGACGAGGAGGTCAGCGCGGCCAGGTGCGATCCGTCGCCGACGCTCATCAGCAACAGGTAGCCGCGCTGCATCTCGACGACCGACTGCAGGACTCCGCCACCGTCGAAGAGGTTCGACACCCCCGCGGACAGGCTGGCGAGCCCGGAGGTGACCGCCGCGAGCTGCTCCGCACGATCGAGCGGCAGATGCTCGCTGCCCGCCATGAGCAGGCCGTCCGCGGACACCAGCACGGCGTGCGAGACGCCCGGGACCTCCCTGGCGAAATTCGAGACCAACCAGTCGAGCGGGCGGGCGCCGCCGGAGCCCTGATCCCCGTTCGACACCATTCCCTGATCGATACTCATCTGTCTCCTCCGATACTGGCGCGGTCGGCCGAGCTCACTGCGCGGCCCTCGCGAGTTCCCTTTTGGTGGCGGCTCAGGTTCTCACGGACGGCTTCCGGGTCACGCAGCCGCGACCGGTTCGCGCCCCGGTCGCCGGCGTCGACCCCACCCGGCACCAGCCGATGTCCCGGCTTACGCTGCGGCAGACCCGATTCGGTCCTGGCCTCGACCGGGGCCTCACTGGCCCGGTGTGCGGCGGTCCAACCCTGGTCGGCGGCCGACGTCCATTCGAACTTGCCGAGATTCTCCGACTCGGTCGGATCCGTGAGCCAGTCCGTGACCATGCCGGAGAAGATCGGCGTTCCGGTGGTCGTAACGTCCTGGGACGGAGCCACATTCGGACGCGGCTGGAAGAACGACGCGGTCTTGGCAGCGTTGCTCAGGTAACGGTGACGCCTTGCGGGCGGCGTGATGTCGACCGACTGGGCGCCCGGGGACTCGGTGGAGTCGGTACTGCCGAAAGCCGGTGCGGCGGGCTCGGACACGGGCGGCAGCGGCGCGGGCGCCTGTGCGGGCGGAGGCGTCGGCGGAGGCGTCGGCGGAGGCGAATACTGTTCCTCGGGCGCGTGGTGCACGGGAGCGGGATCCACCGGCAGTGGCGCGGGAACGGCGGCGCCGGGAGTGCGCCGCGGCAGTTCCGTCGCGCCGGGAGTGCGCCGCGGCAGCTCCGTCGCACCGGGAGTGCGCCGCGGCAGGGCGCTCGCCGGGTTCGCCGCGGGCACCGGCTCCTGCCGGGCGGGTTCGGCGACCAGTTGCGGCATCTCGCCGGAGTGGACAATGGTCACCTGCGGCAGCCCGGCGGTGCCCACGCGCGGGACCGGACCGGTCTGCGGCATCTCGAGCTGCGAGACCAGCAGGGTATCGGGAATGTGCACGCTCACGGTGACGCCCTGATCGGACGCGGACTCGTATGTCCGCCGCAGGCGGACCGTGAGCCGGTGGCGGGCCGCGAGGCGGCTGACCACGAACAGGCCCATGTGCCGGGCCGTCTCCGGACCGACCGCGCCACCCGATGCGAGACGCTCGTTGATCTCGTCCAGTTGTTCTGCGGGAATACCGATTCCACTGTCCTCGATCTCGAGGAGCACCCCGCCGTCGACGGCACGCGCGAACGTGATCCACACCTTGCTGTCCGGCGGGGAGGCACGCAGCGCATTGTCGAGCAGTTCGGCGAGCAGATGCGCGACGTCGGCCGCGACCGCACCGCTCAATGCGCCGTTCGGAGTGGACCCGAGCTGCACCCGCTGATAGTTCTCGACCTCGGACATCGCGGCGCGCACCGTGTCGCCGATCTGCACGGGGGCGGACTGGGCACGTCGGACCCGGTTACCGGACAGGATCAGCAGGTTGTCGCCGTTGCGGCGCATGCGGGCCGCGAGATGGTCGAGCCGGAACAGACTCTCGAGCCGCTTGGGGTCCTTCTCCTCGAATTCGAGGTTCTCGATCAGGCCCAACTGCTGGTCGACCAGCGACTTGCTGCGCCGGGCCAGGGTCTCGAACATGTCGCCGATCTGCAGCCGGAGGTGCGCCTGCTCGCCGGCGAGCCGGAGTGCCTGACCGTGCATGTCGTCGACGGCGCGCGCGAGCTGGCCGATCTCCTCGGTGGTGTGCACCGGGATCGGTTCGAAGTCGGTGACCGCGGAGCCGTCGCCGACCTTGATCCGTTCGATCGCCTCGGGCAGGTCCACGTTGGCCACCTCGAGCGTTCCGCGCCGGAGTCGGCGGATCGGGCGGATCAGCGACCGGGCGACCAGCACACCCAGCACGATCGTCGCGAGGAGCGTCAGAAGCACCACGACCGCGGCGCGCAACGCTGCGGCGGAAGTCTCGTCGGCGCGCGCGGCCACCGTGTCAGCGATGGTGTTGGATGTCTTCGCGACGAGGCCGGTGTAGTTGTCGACGCTCGCGTACAACAGATCACGCATCTGGAACTGGATCTGGCTGGCCGGAGAGTTGATGATCAGGTCGAGACGAGCCCTCCCTGAATCCCGCGCCTTCTCGAGCACCGGCACCGAGTCCGGGTACGCGCGCATCATGGCGTCGATCAGCGCGAGCTCCGCACCGCCCGCGGCGACCATCGCGCTCGGCGGCTTGGAGGTGTCCATCAGGTGGGTCATCATGCCGGCGACCTGGTCCGTCAGGGCCTGCTGCGCACCAGCCAGGTCGTGCAGGTGACGGAAGGCAACGATGACGGTGGGGTCGTCGATGGGTCCGACGATCTCGTCGACGACGCGCATCAGGTCATCGCGTACCTTCGCGGTCTCGGCCGGCAGGTTCGGGCGGGCCACGGTGCCGGACTCGATGTCGGCCACGAGGCTCTCGACCACGACCAGTGAGGACCGCACCAGGTCGGCCAGGTCGGCGGGCATCGCGGGATTGTCCGCGGCGGCGTGAGCCGCGACGACCGATTCGTTGAAGTCCCCGAGGTCCGATTTCTTGAACGTACCGGCCGCGTAGCCGGCGGAGAGCAGGCCGAATTCGTTGCTGAGCGTGACGATGTCGGGAACACCCGCGACCCGGTCCGCGGTGTTGCTGTATCTCACTGCACGACTGAACTCGTCCTTCACCTGCAGACCGCCCAGCACCATTGCCACGGTGATCGGGAGTGCCACCACCGCGGTGACCTTCCAGCGCAGACCCCAGCCCTCGAGGTTCCACAGCCTCCCCAGCCTGCTGACAGGCGGCGATTGGGTCTTCATCGTCCAAGCTCACTTTCCACCCAGGTCCAGCACAAGATGCCGCGCTCGTGCCCTCCCCCGGACCACAGAACAAGTTTCGCCGGAGGGAGTCGAGGACAGCCCTGGGCGGTTCCGGAGTCTAAATGCTCCGGGACGCCAGGCAGAGCCTTATCGTTCCCGAGTCGATATCGTGTCGTGATTCATGTGGACGACCGACCCCCGCGCTGTTCGGTCGACCCCGACCGAACAGGCACAGTGATACCGGCGTGCCCTACTACCTTCACCGGATAGCGCCGAGCCGGGCGCTAAAGTGATAGACATCACAAAACGCCCGGCTCGGTAGGGTGGTCACTCAGACGTCGAGGAAACGGACATCCTTGGCATTGCGGGTGATGAAGCTACGACGCGCCTCCACGTCCTCGCCCATCAGCACGCTGAACAGCTCGTCGGCGGCCGCGGCGTCGTCGAGGGTGACCTGACGCAGCACCCGGACGCTCGGATCCATCGTGGTCTCCCACAGCTCCTTGGCGTTCATCTCGCCCAGGCCCTTGTAGCGCTGGATGCCGTCGTCCTTGTTGATCTTCTTGCCCGACGCCAGACCGGCCTCGAGCAGGCCGTCGCGCTCGCGGTCGGAGTACGCGAACTCCGGCGCGGAACCCTTCTGCCACTTGAGCTTGTACAGCGGCGGCTGCGCCAGGTACACGTGGCCCTGCTCGACGAGCGGACGCATGAACCGGAACAACAGCGTCAGCAGCAGCGTCGCGATGTGCTGGCCGTCGACGTCGGCGTCGGCCATCAGCACGATCTTGTGGTACCGCAGCTTGGCGATGTCGAACTCGTCGTGGATGCCGGTACCGAACGCGGTGATGATCGACTGGACCTCGGCGTTCTTGAGGACGCGGTCGATGCGGGCCTTCTCGACGTTGATGATCTTGCCGCGCAGCGGCAGGATCGCCTGGTACATCGAGTCACGGCCGGACTTGGCCGAGCCGCCTGCGGAGTCGCCCTCCACGATGTAGATCTCGCACTTGCTCGGATCGTTGGAGCGGCAGTCGGCGAGCTTGCCGGGCAGGCCGCCGATGTCGGTGGCGCTCTTGCGGCGGACCAGCTCACGCGCCTTGCGGGCCGCGGTCCGGGCCTGCGCCGACGACACCGCCTTGGTGACGATGGTCTTGGCGTCCGCGGGGTTGGACTCGAACCAGTGCGCGATGTTCTCGTTGCAGGCCTTCTGCACGAACGACTTGACCTCGGTGTTGCCGAGCTTGGTCTTGGTCTGGCCCTCGAACTGCGGCTCGGCGACCTTCACCGAGATGATCGCGGCGAGACCCTCGCGGATGTCGTCACCGGTGAGCTCCGGATCCTTGTCCTTGACGAGCTTCTTGTCCTTCGCGTACTTCTTCACGACCGAGGTGAGCGCCGCACGGAAGCCCTCCTCGTGGGTGCCGCCCTCGTGGGTGTTGATGGTGTTCGCGAACGTGTGCACCGACTCCGAGTAGCCGGAGTTCCACTGCATCGCGATCTCGAGCTCGTGTCCGGTGCCCTTCGCCGTGAATCCGACGACCGAGTTGTGGATCGGCTGCTTGGTGCGGTTGATGAACCGCACGTAGTCCTCGAGGCCGCCCGGGTAGTGGTAGACGCGGGACTTGACCTTGGGCGTCGGCGCGGCCGCCGCCTCCTCGGTCTCGGAGGCGGTCTTGGGGGCCTCGGCGGTGACGCTGACGACGTCGTCGGTGATCTCCTCCTCGGCGACGCGCTCGTCGGTGAGGGTGATGGTGAGGCCCTTGTTGAGGAAGGCCATCTCCTGCAGGCGGCGCGCGACCGTCTCGAAGTTGTAGGTGGTGGTCTCGAAGATCTCGGGATCCGCCCAGAACCGGACGGTGGTGCCGGTCTCGTTCGTCGGCTCGCCCTGCACCAGCGGACCGGGCTTGGCGTGGTCGTACGTCTGTGACCAGTGGTAACCGTCGACGTTGATGTCGACCTCGACCTTGGTCGAGAGCGCGTTCACGACCGAGATGCCGACGCCGTGCAGGCCACCGGACACCGCGTAGGCGTCGGAGTCGAACTTGCCGCCCGCGTGCAGCTGGGTCATGACGACCTCGACGGTGGGAGCACCGGAGGCATGCATCGCGACGGGGATACCGCGGCCGTCGTCGACGACCTGGATGCCGCCGTCCTCGAGCAGGGTCACCTCGACCTTGCTCGCGTAGCCGGCCATCGCCTCGTCGACCGAGTTGTCGACGACCTCCCAGATCAGGTGGTGCAGGCCGCGTTCACCGGTGGAACCGATGTACATGCCGGGACGCTTGCGGACGGCTTCCAGTCCTTCGAGGACGGTGATGGAGGAAGCGCCGTAGGTGTTGCTCTTGTCTGACTTCTGGGCAGCCACGGGTGGGTAGCTCTCCTTCTCCGTAGTGTGCCGACACGGCTCTACACTGCGCTTCGAGACACGGTGGCCGTAAGTTCCCTGAGGTCTCTGTCGAGGTCTCTGTTGAGGTCTCTGTCGGCCACGCACAACGAAGCACCGCGAGCGGTGTGTCGAGATTCGCCGCTAGTTACCCGACCATCTTACGTGTACGTGCAGACATACAGGGCGCCTAACACACCCCCAGCTGCCCCGCAGACGACTTTTCTCGGCCCCCGGCGGGTGAAACCCTAGGCGGAACCGGCCCCGAGGCTGTCGGTTGCGGTGTCCCCGCGAAGATCATCGACGAACTCGGCGGTCAGTCGGGCCACGTCGCGCCCGTGGGAAACGGGCGACCAGTGCCCGGCCGGCAACTCACGTCGCCGCAGGTCCGAGACCCACCGCCCGGTGTCCTCGTAACCCACCGGACGCACCGCCAGGTCCCGCCGGTTCAGGATCAGCTGCACCGGGACGTCGGTGCGCCGCTCCCGCGGGTGACGCAGCCGCGGCCGGATGTTGGCTCGATACCGCTTGAGCCCGGTCACCATGTCCGAGCGCAGCGTCGGCGCCGGCCGGACCAGCGACGGGTCCATCCGATCGAAGAACCGCAGGAACATGGGCCAGATCCGCCACAGCCCCAGCCGGAACGGCAGCGTGCCGACCCCCGGGATCTGGAACAGCACCGTGTACGCCGACGCCGCGGCCTGTGCGAGCGGTCCGGCCACCCGGCCCTGCGCCAGCGAGCGCCGCATCCACGCACCCAGGTGGTCGAGGTTCGGTCCCGAGATGGACGTGTACGACGCGATCCGCCGCTCCGCCCCCGGCTCGCACACCGCCTCCCACGACTCCACCGCGCCCCAGTCGTGCGCGAGCACGTGCACCGGCGCGTCGGGGCTGACAGCGTCGATCACCGCGAACAGGTCCTTCGCCAGCTCCGGCAGCGCGTACGCCGACACCGCGGTCGGCGCGGAGCTGGCCCCGGCGCCGCGGGTGTCGTAGCTGACGATCCGGAACCGGTCCGCCAGATGCGGGATCACGTGCTGCCACAGCTCGTGGGTGTCGGGCCAGCCGTGCACCAGCACGAAGGTCTCGCCGTCCGGGTTTCCCTGCTCGAAGACCGCGAGTCGGACGGCGCCGTTGGTGACGAGCCGGGGTGGCACTGAGCCGGGGTCGACGGAGTGCGGCGTGCTCATGGAAGTTCCTCTCGGTCAAGCCTTTCGGCTCACGGATCAGAGATCGAGGATGAGGCGTCCGCCGTCGGCGCGGGAGACACAGATCAGCATCTGGTCCTGCTGTTCCTCGGGTGTCAGACGCGATTCGCGGTGGTCCGGTGTCCCCGACAGCACCCGCACCCGGCACGTGCCGCAGAACCCCTGCCGGCACGAGTAGCCGACACCGGGCAGTCGTTCCCGGATCACCTCGAGCGCCGATTCGTCGGCCGGCACATCCAGCACCTCCCCGGTGCTCACCAACTGCACCTCGAACGGCTGGCCGTCGAGAACCGGTGGCGCGCCGAACCGTTCGAAGTGCAGCGCCTTGGCACCCGAGGTGGCGAAGCCGCCGCGGACGGCGTCGAGCATCGGGGTGGGACCGCAGCAGTACACCGCTCCCCCCGCCGGTGCGCGGCCCAGCAGGTCGGTCGTGGTGGGCAGGCCGAACTCGTCGTCGGGGCGGACGAACACCCGATCCGCCTCCCACGACGCGATCTCCTCGAGGAACGGCATGGACTCGCGTGAACGCCCGGAATAGACGAACTGCCAGTCCATTCCGGCCTCCCGTGCGGCACGCACCATCGCGATGATCGGCGTGATGCCGATACCGCCGGCGACGAAAAGGGCCGCGCCCTCGGGGACGAACGGGAAGCCGTTACGCGGACCGCGCACCGTGACGGTGGTGCCCGGGGTCAGCCCGTGCATCTCGGTCGACCCGCCCCCACCGTCGGGAATCGAGCGGACCGCGATGCGATAGTGCCGGCGATCGGCCGGGTCTCCGCACAGCGAGTACTGGCGTCGCCGGCCCGACGGCAGATGGAAGTCGAGGTGACAGCCCGGTTGCCACGTCGGCACGTCACCGCCGTCCACGGCCGCGAACGTCAGGGCCGCGACGTTCTCGTCCTCGGCGACGATCGTGCGCTCGGTGACGACGAGCGTCATCGCGGTGTCCGGGTTGTGACCCGCCACGGCCGGGTCGTAGTCGTACGCGGTGAGCACGCGCAGGTACTTGTCCGCGACGGCCTCGACGATCGTCATGGCACGGTCGGGACGGTCACGGCCCTGCAGGTCGGCCGGCGGCGCCGGTCGGGTGAGGGCCTCGTGAGCGGTGAGCAGGTCGCGCACGCGGGGCAGTTTCACCGCGAGGCCGCCCGCGCCGCCGGGGAGGACGCCAGGTAGGCCACGGCCTGGGCCGTGGAGCCCTCCTTGCCCGGGTGGTAGTCACGACGGAAGTAGGTCGACATCCTTTTGCCGAGTTCCGTTGCGGTGGGCAGGGTTCCACGTCGGCCGGCGGCGACGAAGTCGGACATCCGCGGACGGCGACGGCTCGGTGCCCAGTTCGCGAGTTCGGGATCGTTGCGCATCAGGAAGCGGGTGCCGCGCACCCACAGCCACACGATCATCGGTGTCGCGATCAGCTGGGTGCGGATCCGGCGCGACTCGCGCTTGTCGAAGTAACGCATCACGTCGTAGGCGACCGAGCGGTGCTCCACCTCCTCGGCGCCGTGCCAGCGCAGCAGATCCAGCATCGTCGGGTGGATGCCGGCGCGGTCGAGCCCGTCGGCGTTGAGCACCCAGTCCCCCAGGAACGCGGTGATGTGTTCGACGGCCGCGATGATCGCGAGACGCTCGATGAGGTGGTTCTCGGCGCGGCGACCGGTGAGCGGCCTGGGGCCGAGCAGCTTCCGGAACGCCCAGTGCATCTGTTCGGTGTAGGGCGTCGGATCCAGGCCGTTCGCCCGCAGGTGCTCGAGTACGCCGGTGTGAGCGCCCGCGTGCATCGCCTCCTGGCCGATGAATCCGACGACGTCCTCGCGGAGCCTGTCGTCCTCGATGAGGGGCAGGGCCTCCTTGTACGTCTCGACGAACCACTCCTCGCCCGCCGGCAGCAGCAGGTGCAGGACGTTGAGCACGTGGGTGCTGAACGGGTCACCGGGAATCCAGTGCATCGGCAGGTCGGACCAGTCGAACTCGACGTTGCGGGCCTGCAGAAGGATGTGCTCCGGCTCCGCGGTGGCGGGCGTATGCGCGGTGTGCGTTACGGACATGACCACTCCCAGGTACTGACGCGGATCCCGTCCGCCGCACCACGGCAGCATCGTGACCCAGTTCACTCACTCGACGAAGTGGCGTAACTGTAACACGGCGTTATAGGTAAACCTAGGGCTCAGCCGTAGGTGTCCCGCGGGCCCCGACCGGAAATGTGCCGATCGCCCTTTCTCCAGCTAGGAGCGGTGGGACCGGTGATCCGCAGCGACTTCACGACACCGTGCCCGACGGCCGCCGCGATCTTCGCGAGGATCTGCGACTGCATCATCCGCAGCTGCGTCGCCCACGCCGTCGACTCCGCCGACACGCTGAGAACGCCCTCCCGCAGACCGGTCGGCTCGGCGTGCGCCGCGATGTCCGCGCCCACGACGTCGACCCAGCGGCCCATCACGGTGCCCTCGGATACCCGCGGCGACCAGCCGCGCTGCTTGGCGATGGCGCCGGCGAGCGCACCGAACGGCTGCGGATCGCGGTCGTCCGGTCCGGCCCCCGACCAGCTCTTCCGACGGCGAGACCGCAACGCCCGGATGCCGCCGCCGCGCGGCGACGACCGCCCCTGTCCGACGGCCTTGCCGTTGGCCTTGGCCGCGGCGCGCGCCTCCTCGAGCGCCCGCCGGGCCAGGTCGATGCCCTTGAGCTCCGGCTGCGGACCGGACTGGGTCTCGGGCTGCTCGTCGGTCATAGTTCGCCTCCCGTCGTGGTGATCCGGCCGAGCGCGGTGATCTGCGAGATCCGGCCCCGCTCGGTGTCGTGCGCCTGCACCCCGAAGCGGGTCGCGGACAGCTCGTCCGGCACGTCCTCGGCCACCGCGGCGGTGATGAGCACCTGCTCTGCCTCGGCCGCCACGCCCGCGAGCGCGGTCCGGCGCTTGCGGTCCAGCTCGGCGAACACGTCGTCGAGCATCAGGACCGGGTCGCTGCCGTCGTCACGCAGCAGGAAGAACGCGCCCAGTCGCATCGACAGCGCGAACGACCACGATTCACCATGGCTGGCAAAGCCTTTCGCGGGCTGGTCGCCGAGATACAGCTCGAGGTCGTCGCGGTGCGGGCCTACCAGGCACACCCCGCGTTCGATCTCCCGCTGCCGCATCACCGACAGCTCGTGCAGAAAGCTCGCCTCGAGCAGTTCCACGTCCTCACGTTCGGGTTCCCTTGTCGGATCCAACAATTCGGGAGGAAGCGAGGTACCGAGACTGCTGCGATAGCGCACCGACGCCGGCCGCGACTCGGGGGCCAGCGAGCGGTACGACGTCACCAGGTGCGGGGCGAGGTCGTGCACCAGACGCAGCCGCGCCTCGAGCAGTTGGGCGCCGTGCACCGCGAGATGCCCGTCCCAGACATCAAGTGTGGCAAGAGCGCTCGCACCGTCGGTCGATCTGGACCCGCGGCGCAGCGCACCACCCGCGGTCTTGAGCAGAGCCGACCGTTGGCGCAGTACCTTGTCGTAGTCGGCACGCACCGCGGCCATCCGCGGGATCCGCGAGGTCAGCAGTTCGTCGAGGAATCGTCGGCGGTCACCCGGATCGCCACGGACGAGGGACAGGTCCTCGGGCGCGAACAACACCGTCTGCAGGATCCCGACGATCTCCCGCGGTCGGCGGACCGGAGACTGGTTGATCCGGGCCCGGTTGGCCTTACCGTCGTTGATCTCGATGTCGATGCCCAGCTCACGGCCGTGGTTGACCACGATCGCCCCCGCGTACGCCTGGGCGGCGCCCGCCCGGATCAGCGGGGCATCGGCCGACACCCGGTGCGACGACAGCGTCGACAGATACCCCAGCGCCTCGAGCAGGTTGGTCTTGCCGTGCCCGTTGCGGCCGACGAACACGGTGGCACCGGGCTCGAGACCGACGGTCACGGCGTCCCACGACCGGAAATCGCGGAGGGAGAACTTGCGGACGAACACTAGCCTCGGGTCGCCGTTCCCGAATCCGCAGCCCGCACGGCATGCCCGCCGAACTGGTTCCGCAGCGCCGACACGGCTTTCATGGCCGGGGAATCGGTCTGACGCGACGCGAACCGTGCGAACAGCGCGGCGGAGATCACCGGCGCGGGGACCGCGTGGTCCAGTGCCTCCTGGACCGTCCAGCGCCCCTCGCCGGAATCCTCTGTGTACCCGGAGATCTCGGCGAAACCGGGGTCCTCGGCGAGCGCCTTCACCAGCAGGTCGAGCAGCCACGACCGGACGACAGTGCCGTGCGTCCAGGCCTGCAGCACGCCGGGCACGTCGGTGATCAGGTCCTCGGCCTCGAGCAGTTCGTAGCCCTCGGCGTACGCCTGCATCAGCCCGTACTCGACGCCGTTGTGGACCATCTTGGCGTAGTGACCGGCACCGACCGGTCCCGCATGGACGAATCCGCCGGCCCGGTCGCCGTCGGGACGCAGCGCGTCGAAGATCGGCATCGCCCGGGCCACGTCGGCGTCCGAGCCGCCCACCATGAGGCCGTAGCCCTCGTCGAGACCCCAGATACCGCCGGAGACACCACAATCCAGGTATCCGATGCCGTGGGACTCGAGCAGATCCGCGTGCATCCGATCGTCGGTGTGGCGGGAGTTCCCGCCGTCGATCACCAGATCACCGGACTCGAGTACCGTCGCCAGGTCCGCCACGGTGCGGCGGGTGATCTCGCCGGCAGGCACCATCACCCACACCACGCGGGGACCGGACAGGCGCGACGCCAACTCGGCGAGCGAGGAGACGTCGCTCACCTCGGGCCGCGGGTCGTAGCCGACCACGTCGTGCCCGCGGTCACGCAGACGCGCGCGCATGTTGAAGCCCATCTTGCCGAGTCCGACCAGTCCGAGCTGCATCGTGAGATGTCCCTCCACTAGTGGTGATTCGAGCGGGGCCCGCGGGGCGTCGGCTGCGACGCGGGGATCAGCCCGGCAGTCGAACCGGCATCAACAGGTACGTGTAGTCGCTCTCCGGCGCCGGGAACGCACCGGACTCGCCGCGCTCGGGCGCTTCCTCGCCGGCCGGGCGCAGCACTGCGGGGCGGCTGGGCGTGGTGAAGCCGAACAGCACGCGCTCCGAGTGCAGCGACGAGAGGCCGTCGATGAGGTAGCCGGGGTTGAACGCGATGATCAGCGGCTCACCCTGGAAGTCGGCCTCGAGCGACTCCTCGGCGCGGCCGGCATCGTCGCCACCGGCGGACAGCAGCAGACCGTCGGCGTTGAACTCGAGCCGCACCTGCGCGCCGCGCTCGGCGACCAGGGCGACACGCTTGATCGCCTCGACCAGCGGTGCCACCTCGACCGTGGCCATCGCGGTGTGCTCGGCCGGCAGCAGCTGGCGGAACTTGGGGAACTCGGCATCGAGCAGGCGGGTGGTGGTGCGGCGGCCGTCGGCGACGATGCCGAGCATGCCCTCCGAACCGACCGATGCCCCGGAACCGAGCGCGAGCTCGACGGGCGCGAGGGTGTTGCCGCCCAGCGTCTTCGCGGACTCGGACAGCGTCTTGGCGGGCACCAGGACCGCGGCGGAGGTCTCGCCCGCGGTGGGCATCCACTCGAGCTGACGGACGGCCAACCGGAAACGGTCGGTGGCCGCGAGCACGACGTTGGTGCCCTCGATCTCGACGCGGATGCCGGTGAGCATCGGGAGGGTGTCGTCCTTGCCGGCCGCGACGGCGACCTGGCTGATGGCCTCGGAGAACAGATCCACCGGCACCGAACCGGTCTGCTGCGGCAGCGTCGGCAGCTGCGGGTAGTCCTCGACGGGCATGGTGGGCAGCGAGAACTTGGCGCTGCCGCACGTGATCAGCACGCGGGTGCCGTCGACGGTGACGTCGACGGGCTTGTTGGGCAGGGCCCGGGTGATGTCGGCGAGGAGCTTGCCGGACACGAGGACCTGACCGGTGGTGGTGACCTCGGCCGAGACGCGCACCTGCGCCGAGACCTCGTAGTCGAAACCGGAGACGGTCAGTCCCTGCTCGTCCGCACCGAGCAGCACGCCACCGAGGACGGGCACCGGCGGCCGCGAAGGCAGACTGCGCGCGACCCATGCGACGGAGTCGGCGAAGTCCTCCCGAGCAACGCGAAACTTCATACTTCCAAGCTCCATCGCTCGGGTGTTCCTCTCGGTAGGCACGGACGTATCTGCAGCAGCTGCGCACGAAGGCTGCAGAGGCTGCGCTAGCAGTCTGACACAGCGGCCAGAGGACACCGTATGCGTTCGGAGGTCGTGTTGAAAAGCGGGCGCCGGCGCCTCGAGACACCTCGAGGCGGGCTGTGAACAGTCGGGTTCGCCCGGATGTTCACAGGGCCTGTTTTCAAAGAACTTCTCTCGAGAAGACTTCAATCTCAGTAATAGGCACTGTGGAATCTGTGGATGGACACTCGAAGTCGCTGGTCCCCGGTACTCGAGGCATGGGGACTTCTCGAGGACGTACTCGAGGACGAATCGGGCGCGGTTGTGGATACCTCGAGACAGTTCGAAGTTGTCCCACAGTTGTCCACAACGATTACACCTTATACACACACCTATCCACAGGTGTGAATTCTTTCGGATTCGTGTCTCGAGTCACCCCGGAAGCACGACATCCGCACGGCAGAATCCGTGCGGATGTCGGTGGATCGTGCGGCGGTGCCGTTCTCGAGACGGTCCGGCTGTGTCGGTTCTTGTCGGTTCTGGTCAGCTCTTGGAGCGCTGCTTGATGCGAGCGGTGAGCTCCTGCACCTGGTCGTAGACCTTGCGCCGCTCGGTCATCTCCTTGCGGATCTTCTTGTCCGCGTACATGACCGTGGTGTGGTCCCTGCCGAACGTCTGGCCGATCTTGGGCAGCGACAGGTCGGTGAGCTCGCGGCACAGGTACATGGCGATCTGGCGGGCCTGCGCGAGCGGTCGGGCCTTGCCGGGGCCGCACAGGTCGTCGATCGACGTGTTGAAGTACTCGGCGGTCACCGCCATGATCGTCGCCGCGTTGATCTCGAGTGCCGCCGAATCGGGCATCAGGTCCCGGAGCACCACCTCGGCGAGCTTGAGGTCCAGCGCCTGCCGGTTGAGCGACGCGAACGCCGTCACACGGATGAGCGCCCCCTCGAGTTCGCGGATGTTGCGTTCGATCCGGCTGGCGATCAACTCGAGAACATCGTGCGGAACATCCAGACGGTCCATCCGCGCCTTCTTCGACAGGATCGCGATCCGCGTCTCGAGTTCGGGCGGCTGGACGTCGGTGATCAGACCCCACTCGAAGCGGGTCCGCAGCCGCTCCTCGAGCGTCGCGAGCTGCTTGGGCGGGCGGTCCGAGGACACCACGATCTGCTTGTTCGCGTTGTGCAGGGTGTTGAAGGTGTGGAAGAACTCTTCCTGGATACCTTCCTTGCCCTCGATGAACTGGATGTCGTCGACGAGCAGGATGTCGGTCTCGCGGTACCGCCGCTTGAAGGCGACCTTGCGGTCGTCACGAAGACTGTTGATGAAGTCGTTCGTGAACTCCTCGGTGGAGACGTACTTGACCCGCATGCCGGGGAACAGACGCTGCGCATAGTGGCCGGCGGCGTGCAGCAGGTGCGTCTTGCCCAGGCCGGACGCGCCCCAGATGAACAGGGGATTGTAGGCGCGGGCCGGTGCCTCGGCGATCGCGACGGCCGCGGCGTGCGCGAACCGGTTGGAGGCGCCGATGACGAACGTGTCGAACGTGTACTTCGCGTTGAGGCTGTTGCCACCCGACGACGCCGTCGCAGTGCTCGTCGGCGGCTTGGTGAAGTACGACGGCCAGGACTCGTGGACGCTGGCCAGCGCCTCGCGGTCGTCGTCGACCTCCTCGTGCTCGGCGAGGTCCGTCGGAACGGGGTCGGCGGCGCCCATCGCGAGATGGCGTCGGCGGTGCGCGCCCGACCCGGCGTCGGCGAAATCGGTGGACCCGACACGCTCGTTCGCGCGGGGCGCGGAGTCGATGTCGTTGCTGCTCAGGGGCTCGCCGAGGGTGTCGGCGTCCTCGGACGGTGCGGCGATGCGCACACCCAGCCCCTCGACCTTCTGCCCCAGATGGAGGTTGAGGGCCCGCAGGATCGGCTCCCGCAGATCGCGTTCGATCGCTTCCTGCGCCAGCGGCGACGGCACCGACAGCAACGCGAAACCCTGTGCGTACGTGAGCGGCTTGACGAGTGCGAGCCACGCCTTCTGTGCCTTGGTGAGTGCTGCGCCGTCCCCGGCATCGGAGGTCAGTTCTGCAACGACGTCGCGCCAGACATTCGCCAAGGCGTTCGGATCGTCGTTCACTGTGTGTCCTCCCCGTATGCGGGCCTGAACGGCCCGTCGCCGTGGTTGTCGGTTGAGCTCCCCCCGGTGAGGCTGGACCCCTTACTGGGCAACGAATATGCCACCCGAGCTGTGTTTCCACACAATTATCCACAGATGTGGACAACGCTCGAGTGCGGGGTTCGTCCACTCGGCATTCGGCGCGTACCGAATGCTCGAGGCTGTCACCTGGTGGTATGCGCTCAGGCGGAGGAAGTGCCGGCACTGCCGGCGTCGACACGGGCCGCGCGTGGTGATGTTAGTTGCCTTACAGTCCCGATTCTCGAGCGTCGCAGGGGGAAGGCTGATTCGCAGCGGGCGAGATCCGCGGTGCGACGCGAGCATCCGGGCTTCGGCTGTGCCATGCAGGGACGGTAACAATCGGTCGGTTCCTGCATGGCGATTCCACGCAATTGGCGCGTTCGGCCCCGCCGCGGATCCCGGTCGAGGATCTCTCGAGGTCTCGAGACCGATCCGGTTTGACCTTGCCTGTGGCGATCAGTACCCTCGAACAGTCACCCGATGGTGGAGGATGTGCGCTGGCCAGAGGTCGCGCCCCAGTGCTCTCGTGTGATCACCGGATTTTCCATTTGAAATGTTAGACCGACGCCGACCGGCGTCACCGAGCTTCGAGGAGTGTTGACCGTGGCCAAGGGCAAGCGGACGTTCCAGCCGAACAATCGCCGCCGCGCGCGCGTTCACGGCTTCCGTCTTCGTATGCGGACCCGTGCGGGTCGTGCAATCGTGTCGGCGCGTCGCCGTAAGGGCCGCGCCGAGCTCACCGCCTGATTTCGATACCGACTTCAGGAGCTCGGGGTGTTACCTGAGCCGTACCGCCTGCGTCGTCGCTCGGATTTCTCCGCGACGGTGCGTGGCGGACGTCGAATGGGTAGACGAGATCTGGTCGTCCACGCTCTCGAGCGTGGCTCGACCGACACCCTGGTGAGTATCGACGGTCCCCGTTTCGGGCTCGTCGTCAGCAAGGCTGTCGGGCCGGCGGTGATTCGACATCGAGTCGCCCGCCGGTTTCGTCATATCTGTGCCGGGTTGGTCGAGACCGTTCCCGTCGACACCGACGTTGTGATTCGCGCGTTGCCTGGTTCGGCGACCGCGACTTCCCGGGAACTCGACAAGCAGCTGCGGTCCGTGCTCCGAAAGATGGATCTGCTGGCTGACGAAGGTGATCCGGCATGAGTAGCGAACTCGATGAGGCGCGGACCGATTCCGGTCCGCGCTCTTCGTCGTTCGCGGGTACCCTCTGGACGACGCTGCGACGCTTTCCCGCGCGCGTCCTGATCTTCCTCATCGAGCTGTACCGAACCTATGTGTCCCCACTCCGCCTGCCGACCTGTCGGTTCACACCGACCTGCAGCGAGTACGCGGTCGACGCGCTACGCACCCACGGTGCGGTGAAGGGTTCGGCGCTCACTGTCGTGCGGATTGTGAAGTGCGCGCCCTGGCACCCTGGTGGGTGGGATCCCGTCCCGGAACGTCGAGGACGACACATCCACCACCATGCGAGCCAGGAATGATGCGCCGCGCTCGCCCGATACTTGCCCAACACCACGGTGTGGTGAACGTGGACGAACAGAGGAGTACTTAGAGCCGTGCTCGACATCATTTACTATCCGGTGTCCGGGATCCTGTGGGTCTGGCACAAGGTGTTCGGCGCCGTTCTCGGCGACGACAACGGCATCGCCTGGGCGCTGTCCGTCATGTTCCTGGTCTTCACGCTGCGCGCCATCCTCTACAAGCCGTTCGTGAAGCAGGTGCGCACCACGCGGCAGATGCAGGAGCTGCAGCCGCAGATCAAGGCGCTGCAGAAGAAGTACTCCAAGGACCGCCAGCGGATGGCCCTGGAGATGCAGAAGCTGCAGAAGGAACACGGCTTCAACCCCGTCATGGGCTGTCTGCCGGTGCTGCTGCAGGCGCCGGTGTTCATCGGCCTGTTCCACGTCCTGCGCTCGTTCAACCGCACCGGTACCGGCTACGGCGGTCTCGGCATGTCGGTCGAGGAGAACGCCAACACCGCGAACTATTGGTTCAGCGCCACCGACGTCCAGTCGTTCCTGAGTGCCCGTCTGTTCGGTGCCCCGATTTCGTCCTACATCACGATGCCGAAGGAGACGCTCGAGTCGTTCGGCGCCTACGGCACTGTGCCGACGGTCGCGAACATCGCCGCCGTCGCGGTTCCGCTGATGATCATCGCGTCCGTCGCGACGCACTTCAACTCGCGCGCCTCGGTCGCGCGTCAGAGCGCCGCCGCGGCAGCCAACCCGCAGTCCGCGATCATGAACAAGCTCGCGCTGTGGGTGTTCCCGCTCGGCGTGCTCGTCGGTGGCCCGTTCCTGATGATCGCCATCCTCCTGTACTGGGTGTCGAACAACATCTGGACCTACGCGCAGCAGCACCTCGTCTTCCGCAAGATCGACGCGGAGGAGGACGCCAAGAAGCAGGCCGCGCTCGAGCGTCGTGCCGACAATGCGCCGAAGCCGGGTGCACGTCCGTCGCTCGACAAGAAGAAGAAGGCCGCCCCGTCCTCCCCGGTCGTCGACGCCGAGTCCACCGATGCGGGGACGTCGGAGACCGGAGAGTCGTCGGCTGACGAACGAACCGGATCGGGTGGTGGATCGACCGGGCAGCAGCGCCCCAAGCCGAAACCGCGGCCGGCAGCGAACCGCCCCAAGAGCAACAAGCGCAAGCGGCGCTGACCTCCAGAAAGAGAACGACCATGACCAGTGAGCAGGACACCGCCCGGGCCGGTGAGAACAGGGAGGGCACAGACGTGGTACTCGAGACGCAGAACGTGGACACGGACGCGGACACCGACACCGAGGACGAACTGATCGAGGAAGGCGAGATCGCCGGCGATTACCTCGAGCAGTTGCTCGACGTCCTGGACTTCGACGGCGACATCGATCTCGACGTCGAGGGCGACCGTGCGGTCGTGAGCATCGACGGCGGCGACGATCTGTCGAAGCTGGTCGGCCGCAAGGGCGAGGTGCTCGACGCCCTCCAGGAGCTGACGCGTCTCGCGGTCCAGCAGTCCACCGGTGTTCGCAGCCGGCTCATGCTCGACGTCGCCGGCTGGCGTGCCGGACGTCGCGCAGAGCTGAGCGAGCTCGGCAAGGCCGCGGCGGAGCGTGTCCTGGCTTCGGGCGAGCGCGAGGAACTCACCCCGATGACGCCGTTCGAGCGCAAGATCGTGCACGACGCCGTCGCCAAGGTCGACGGTGTGTCCAGCGAGAGCGAGGGCGCCGAGCCCAACCGTCGCGTGGTCGTGCTGAAGGACTGATCGCACCCGGCTGACGTCGGTGCAGAGGCCGAGGGGATCTCAGTTCCAGGACTGAGATCCCCTCGGCCTTTCTCTTGTTGTTGTGGTGGTGGGTTGGGGAGGATGTTTCACGTGGAACTGGTTGATGAGCAGTGGGATGTTGTCGGTGCGGTGGCTCGGGTGTTTGGTGAGCGGGCGTCGTTGGCGGAGGCGTATCACGCGTCGTTGGCGTCGGATGGTGTGGTGCGGGGGTTGATCGGTCCGCGTGAGGTGCCGCGGTTGTGGGTGCGGCATGTGCTCAATTGTGGGGTGTTGGGTGAGTTGGTGGGGGCTGGTGAGTCGGTGGTCGATGTGGGGTCGGGTGCGGGTTTGCCGGGGATTCCGTTGGCGATTGCGCGGCCGGATGTGCGGGTGACGTTGGTGGAGCCGTTGTTGCGTCGGTCGGTGTATTTGCAGGAGTTCGTGGATTCGGTGGGGCTGTCGAACGTCACCGTGGTCCGGGGGCGCGCGGAACAGACGGGCGTGGTGAAAGAGGTCGGCGGCGCCGATGTGGTGACGTCGCGGGCGGTGGCGCCGTTGGAGCGGTTGGCGCGGTGGTCGCTGCCGTTGGTGCGTGTGGGTGGGAGGATGTTGGCGTTGAAGGGTTCGAGTGCGGCGGAGGAGATTTCCCGCGACCGTGCCGTGCTGGCGCGGCTGGGTGCCGGGAAGCTCGAAGTCGTCGAGTGCGGCGGCGACGTGTTGCCGGTGCCGACGATCGTGGTGAGCGCGGAACGAGTCGCGCACCATCGGCATCGCGGTCACCGCAACTGACACCGGACCACTCCCCTCCCCACCGAGGGATGGTGCGGGACGGTTCCGATCAGCCGCCGACGAACGGCGCGACGAACACGCACGGCACCGGCCGCGGATGCGCCGGATCCAGCGCATTGAGCACGTGGCCGGCCGCGACGCGGGATGCCGCGAGCGCCAGGTGGTCCGAGAAGTCCGACGGGCAGCCGTCCTGCACCACGATGTTGGTCGCGTTCGGTGCCTCCACATAGCCGCTCGTGTACGGCAGGATCAGTTCGTCGTAGCGGGTCATGATGTTGGTGTAGGTCACCCCCGGCGCATACAGGCCACCGGCGTGCAGTTTCGCGATGAACTGCGATGCAGGCAGGAACTGGAGACACGCCTGGCAAAATGGCAGCACTCCACGGGCGTCGTCGGTGCCGAGACCGAGAATCGTTGCGCCACCGTCCGGTCCGGTGAGTGCACTGCCGTTCCAAGCCGGACCGAGTGAGACGTACTTGTCGACCTTGGCTGCGCCGCCGAGGTACTTGACGAAGTAGTTGGGCACGACCGATCCCTGCGAGATACCCAGGATGTCCACACGTGCCGCGCCGGTCGCTGCGAGCACCTCGTCCACGAAGTCACCGATCTGGGCCGCGCTGTCCTCCGCGCGCGCCATGCCCCCGATCGCGCTGACCGGATAGGGCTGATCGGCGTAGTTGCCGAATGTCAGCGCGAAGACGCAGTAGCCCTCGTTGGCGAGCAGCGGCGCGAACGTGGTCCACATGTTGAGTCGATTGGCTCCGGTGCCGTGCACGAGCACCACGGGGTTCGGGTGTTCCGGGGTCGGCCGGCAGGACCAGTCGTTGGATCCGGCGGCCGAGCCGCCGGGGTTGGTGAACTCGTCCTGGACGAAGAGGTTGTACGGCACCGGGAACGGCTCGGCGCCGGCCGGTCCCGTCGACAGAGCCGAGCCGATGGCAAGTACCGCCGCTACGACCGCGGCCCGCCACCCCATGCGGATTCTCTTACCGATTGCCATCCCGCCGCCCCCTGATCGCGTCCCTATGTGCCGGAACGCTACGCGAGCGAGGCGGTGAGCGTCACGAAAGCCGCGATTCCGCGTTGTTTCAGGTGAATCATGCTGCGCGGCAACAGAAGAGCCGATTTGTCGGATATGGGCGACAGTGCTGGCGTGAGCCCCCACCCGGTCATACCGGCTCATTTCGTCACTGTGACAGCGGGTTCGGGGTTTGGCGGATCTCGGGGCTTCGAATCCGATCCGCGCGGCGCCCCTCACGGGTGCGCGGAGGTCGATCGGTGTGGTGACCGCGGAGCGTGCGGCTCAGCTCTCGTCGATCCCGCTCCCGTTGGGGCGTGCGGACTGGTCACGGTGGCGATGTTTCACGTGAATCATCCGGGCGTCGATCGCAGGGCTCTCGCAGGAGGCGACCCGATGCGTCACCAGGTCGCTGGGGGCCGTGCGCCGTCCGCGACCGAAGTGATGTCGTGCCACCAGGCTGGGCCGCCTGCCGGCGTGCCCCGAGCGGCGCACGTCGGGCCCGGATCATCGTCGAGGGGGCGGGTGTCGCCGGGCCGGCTTCGCGGTGTTCCACGTGAAACGGCGGCGCGGCACTGTTCCACGTGGAACATGGCCGCCGTCCATGCGGTCGAGTCAGGGAACTGGGCTGGCCGGCGTCGAGCATCCGGCGCGCGGCGACGTGTCCGCCCCCCTCCCCCACTTTGGTCGTGGTGTCGAGAACTGGTGCCAGAGTTTGTTGTTGTGGTGGTGGGTTGGGGAGGATGTTTCACGTGGAACTGGTTGATGAGCAGTGGGATGTTGTCGGTGCGGTGGCTCGGGTGTTTGGTGAGCGGGCGTCGTTGGCGGAGGCGTATCACGCGTCGTTGGCGTCGGATGGTGTGGTGCGGGGGTTGATCGGTCCGCGTGAGGTGCCGCGGTTGTGGGTGCGGCATGTGCTCAATTGTGGGGTGTTGGGTGAGTTGGTGGGGGCTGGTGAGTCGGTGGTCGATGTGGGGTCGGGTGCGGGTTTGCCGGGGATTCCGTTGGCGATTGCGCGGCCGGATGTGCGGGTGACGTTGGTGGAGCCGTTGTTGCGTCGGTCGGTGTATTTGCAGGAGTTCGTGGATTCGGTGGGGCTGTCGAACGTCACCGTGGTCCGGGGGCGCGCGGAACAGACGGGCGTGGTGAAAGAGGTCGGCGGCGCCGATGTGGTGACGTCGCGGGCGGTGGCGCCGTTGGAGCGGTTGGCGCGGTGGTCGCTGCCGTTGGTGCGTGTGGGTGGGAGGATGTTGGCGTTGAAGGGTTCGAGTGCGGCGGAGGAGATTTCCCGG
>NZ_QQAT01000005.1:51002-147498 GCF_003350365.1 Rhodococcus sp. AG1013 | reverse complement strand
GTTGGAGCGGTTGGCGCGGTGGTCGCTGCCGTTGGTGCGTGTGGGTGGGAGGATGTTGGCGTTGAAGGGTTCGAGTGCGGCGGAGGAGATTTCCCGGGATCGCGCTTCCCTTGGTCGGTTGGGTGCTGGCAAGCTGGAGGTCGTCGAGTGTGGTGTCGACGTGTTGCCGGTGCCGACGATCGTGGTGAGCGCGGAACGAGTCGCGCAACACGGTCGCCGGCACCGCTGAGTTACCGGCATTCGAGAGCTCGAGGGTTGAGAATTGCGTCATGAGTGGTCATCAAGTGAAGGAGCAGTAGATGTCGGCTGGACCTGAATCCGCCGTTTCACGGGAAACGGTTTCACGTGAAACTGCGGCCCCGCCCGAATCGGCCGGCGGCAGTCGAGACCAGAGCCTCGCCCACTCCCCCTACGCCGGTATCTCCCTCGCGGACACGCCGATCGGCGCCGCCGCGCAGCGTGCGAGTCAGGTGCTCCATCCCGGTTCGGTGACTCTGCCGAAGCCGTCGCATCGTCGGGTGTTCACGATCGCCAACCAGAAGGGTGGCGTCGGCAAGACCACCTCCACGGTGAATCTGGCGTCGGCGCTGGCGATCCAGGGGCTCACCGTCCTCGTCGTCGATCTCGATCCGCAGGGCAACGCGAGCACCGCGCTGGGTGTCCCCCACACGTCGGGGACGCCGTCGAGCTACGAACTGCTCCTCGGTGAGGTGACCGCGAAGGAAGCGATCCAGCAGAGCCCCCACAACGAACGCCTCTACTGCATCCCCGCGACGATCGACCTGGCCGGCGCGGAGATCGAACTCGTCTCGATGGTGGCGCGCGAGAACCGCCTCAAGAACGCGCTGTCGGAGAAGGCGCTCGCCGACATCGACGTCGACTTCATCCTCATCGACTGCCCGCCGTCGCTGGGCCTGCTGACGGTCAACGCGATGGTCGCCGCGAAGGAGGTGCTGATCCCGATCCAGTGCGAGTACTACGCGCTCGAGGGCGTCGGGCAGTTGCTCCGCAACATCGAACTGGTCCAGGCGCACCTCAATCCGGAACTGCACGTCTCGACCGTGCTGCTGACGATGTACGACGCCCGCACCAAGCTGGCGGACCAGGTGGCCGAGGAGGTGCGCAAGCACTTCGGCGACGCGGTGTTGCGTGCGATCATCCCCCGCAGCGTGAAGGTGTCCGAGGCTCCCGGTTACGGGATGACGGTCCTCGACTACGACCCCGGATCGAGGGGGGCGATGAGCTATCTCGACGCCGGCCGAGAACTCGCGGCACGCGGGATGACCACCACGACGCAGGAGCAGTAGAGATGGCGCAGACACGTAAGGGCGGGCTCGGCCGCGGGCTGGCGGCGCTGATCCCGACGGGGCCGGCCAACGGTGGACCGGGACTGGGGAACGCGGCCGCGGACGTCATCATCGGGACGTCGGCGCCGGCCGCCGGTGTCGCCACCAAGGATCCCGTGGATCCCCCGGCGGACGCAGCGGAGTCGGGGGCCACCGCGGCCGCGCCGAAGGCCGCCAAGAAGACCGCAGCGAAGGCTCCGGCCAAGACCCCGGCGAAGCCGGCCGCGGCCGCGAAGGCCGCGGATGTAGTCGCGAGCGCGCCGACCCCGACTCCCGCGGTGCGCACCGACGAGGAGCCCCTCTCCCCCGCCGGTGCGGTGTACCACGAGATCCCGCCGCACCTGATCGAGCCGAACCCGAAGCAGCCCCGCCACGTCTTCGACGAGGAGGCGCTCAACGAACTGGTGCACTCGATCCGCGAGTTCGGACTGATGCAGCCGATCGTCGTCCGGCGGATCGGCCCCGAGCAGTACCAGCTCGTCATGGGCGAGCGCCGCTGGCGGGCGAGCCAGATCGCCGGCCTCGAGACGATCCCCGCGATCGTCCGCGAGACCACGGACGAAACGCTGCTGCGCGATGCCCTCCTGGAGAACATCCATCGGGTGCAGCTCAACCCGCTCGAAGAGGCGGCCGCGTATCAGCAGTTGCTCGAGGAGTTCGAGGTCACCCACGAGGAGTTGGCGGCACGGATCGGACGCTCGCGTCCGGTCGTGACGAACATGATCCGACTCCTCAAGCTCCCGATCCCGGTGCAGCGCCGCGTCGCGGCCGGTGTGCTGTCCGCGGGCCACGCCCGTGCGCTGCTGTCCCTCGAGGCGGGAGCGGACGCGCAGGAGGTGCTCGCGGCCCGCATCGTGGCCGAGGGCATGTCGGTGCGGGCAA
The DNA here is from genome assembly GCF_003350365.1 of Rhodococcus sp. AG1013. Taxonomy (NCBI): domain Bacteria; kingdom Bacillati; phylum Actinomycetota; class Actinomycetes; order Mycobacteriales; family Nocardiaceae; genus Rhodococcus; species Rhodococcus sp. AG1013. The sequence continues at coordinate 145,270 of NZ_QQAT01000005.1, read as the reverse complement.
CGGAGGAAGCGGTCATGCTCGCGAATCGCGAGGGCCCCTCCCCTACCCCACCGGTGAAGCGGAAGCCGATCCAGATGCCGGGTCTGCAGGACGTCGCCGAGCGGCTGTCGAGTTCGTTCGACACTCGCGTCACGGTGAGTCTCGGCAAGCGGAAGGGCAAGATCGTCGTCGAGTTCGGTTCGGTCGACGATCTGGAGCGCATCGTGGGCATGATGGAGAAGCAGAGCGGTAACTGATCGCGTTTCACCGGCTCCGGTAACCCGTGACCATAACGTCACTGTGACGTTATGGTCGACGAGTCTCACGCTGCGGGGTCACGGGTCTCCGAAAGAGTCTGCTCCACAGGCTGATTCATGGGCCGGACATCGTCGCCGGGCCGCCGACGGAACTATCCCCTATTCTGGAGGGGATAGTTCCGTCGAGGAGGGGCGAGCATGGAGGCTGGCTTACACAGTGTCGACTAGCGTCACGTCACTCACACTGGACGGACTCGACAAGCTGTCCTCGCACGCGCGGCGATGCGTCTTCTGGGAAATGGATCCCGCCGCGGTTCGCAGCTCCCGAGAGTTCAGTGGTTTCCACGACCCCGAGTTCGAGAAGGAAGCATGGCTGTCGATGGTCATGCTCGAGTGGGGTTCGTGCGGCCAGGTCGCCCTCGTCGACGACAAACCGGCCGGCTGCGCCCTGTACGCCCCACCGAACATGGTGCCCCGGGCCGACCTTTTCCCCACCTCGCCGGTGAGCGCCGACGCGATCCTGCTGACCACGATGCGGCTGGAACCGACCGGTGACGAGTTCGAGTTGGGGTCGACGCTCATCCAGGCAGCCGTCGGCGATCTGGTCCGTCGCGGTGTCCGCGCGCTCGAAGCCTTCGGGATCCGACCCGACCTCGACTCCTCCCCCAGTGACGTCCCCACCGCGACCGCGGCCCGCGAGTGTTCGCCCCAGGAATGCATGATCAGCGCCGACTTCCTGACGGACGTCGGATTCGAGGTGGTCGCACCCCATCACCGGTTCCCGCGGTTGCGGCTCGAGCTCGATCGGGACCACCTGTGGAAGGCGGACGTCGAGGCGGCCCTGGAGCGGCTCCTGGAGGTCGCGGCCCTGTCACTGGTCGATATCGGCGAACGAAGCCCTGTGGGGGCCCACTAGGGCCCATTCCGGGTGGTTCCGGCAACGCCGAGTGGCGCCGTGGAACCGCTACCGGGCCCGCTCCACGCCGGACAGTTCCTCGGCGAGCAGTTCGGCGAACGTGAACGTCCCGGTCGGCGCGTCGTCCTGCCCGAGAAGGTACAGCCGCTTGACGGCGACGAGGATCGCCTCGGCGATGGTGTCGCGGTAACGCGGGTTAGTCAGCACCGAAACATCGGAATCATTTGTGAGATATCCGATGTCGACCTGAACGGTAGGCATCTTGGTGAGCCGCAACAGATCCCAGGTGCGTCCGTGAGTTCTGCAGTCCTGCATAGGTGTTCGAGCCACGACCTCGCGCTGGATGAAGCCGGTGAGGATCTGGCCGATCATCGAGGTGGAGCCGTGCGAGTTGCCGAAGTGGAAGCTGGCCACACCGCCCGCGGACGGGCTGGTGTGGCTGTCGCACCGCAGCGCGATCATCAGGTCGGCGTCGAAGCCGTTGGACGTCTCGGCGCGTTCGGCCTCGCTGGGGTTGGCGTGCGGCGGGCGGGACAGGAACGTCTCCATCCCGGTCGCCGCCATGCGACCCTCGAGCCGGCTCGCGAGATCCCACAGGATCTCGGCCTCGCTCATCGGGCCGTGCGGGGTCGAGACGATCAGACCGGTGTCGGCGCCGCCCAGACCGGGATCGATGACGATCCGCTTGCCGCTGAGCTGCGGGCCGGACCGGCGGACCAGCTCCTCCTCGCTGATCGCGTGCGGCGAACCGCCGGAGACCCGGGTGCCGAGCAGTTCCAGCGACCGCAGGGTCGCGGGGCCGCAGATGCCGTCGGCGGCGATCCCGATCTCTCGCTGGAACGAGCTGAGCGCCTCGTGCGTCTGCGGGCCGAAGTAGCCGTCCACCCGCCCGACGTAGAAGCCGAGGTCCTGCAGACGGGTCTGCAGGGCGGCGACGTCGTCGCCGTACAGCGGCGCGGACAGCTGATAGATGAGGGTGCGGGCGCCGAGGCGGTACGACGCCTCCTTGAGCGAGCGGTACGTCGCGGGACCGACGATCCCGTCGACCAACAGGCCACGCTGCTGCTGGAAGGCTCTGACGGCGGAATCGAGGTGGTGATCGAACACGGCGTCCGGGGCCACCCAGTGCGAGCCGTTGACGGCCTCACGCTGCGTCTCCGCTACCCCGTTGTGGAGGAAGCCCAGGCCGGTCAAGGTACCCCGAATCTCGGCGACGGCGGGGCCGTGATCGCCGTGACGGAGTAGCTGCATGCTCGCGGGCCTTTCGTTGCGGACGTCGATCGATTCTCTCAGACCGCCCCCGGATATCAGCAATCCAGTAGGCCACAGTGTGACAAGGCTGTAGCGCCAGTCGGGTCACACTGTGGCCTGTCCGGTGACACATTCGGTGCCTACCGGGCGGAGCGGAACGGATTCAGGTCAGAGGACGTCGGCGAGATCCTTGAGGAGGGCCGCCTTGCCCTTGGCGCCGACGATGGTCTTGATGGGCTTGCCGCCCTGGAACAGGATCATCGTGGGGATCGACATGACCTGGAAGTCGCGGGCCGCGCCCGGGTTCTGGTCGATGTCGAGCTTGGCGACGGTGAGCTTGTCGCCGTGCTCACCGGCGATCTCCTCGAGCACGGGGGCGACCATCTTGCACGGGCCGCACCAGGTGGCCCAGAAGTCGACGAGCACGGGCTTGTCGGAGTCCAGAACCTCCTGCTTGAACGAGTCGTCGTTGATCGTGATGGTGTTCGACACGGGATCCTCCTGGGACCTGGAAGTGCGCGGATCGGGACAGTGCTCGGATCGGGTGGTGCGGGACCGACTCAGGCGTCGACGGCGACGGGCTCGCCCGCGGCGGCGAGGGTGTTGCCGGTGATGTCGCCCTGGTCGGCCAGCCAGCGCTCGGCGTCGATCGCGGCGGCGCAGCCGGTGCCGGCGGCGGTGATGGCCTGACGGTAGGTGTGGTCCACGAGGTCGCCGGCGGCGAAGACGCCGTCGGTCGAGGTCGCGGTGGTCGGCGACTGCACCTTGACGTAGCCGGTGTCGTCGAGCTGCACCTGGCCCTTGACGAGCTCGCTGCGCGGGTCGTGACCGATGGCGACGAACATGCCGGTGACATCGAGCGTGGACTGCTCACCGGTGACGGTGTCGCGCACGACCAGGCCGGTGACGCTGTTCTCGCCGAGGACCTCGACCGGCTCGGCGCCTGTGACGAAGCGGATCTTCTCGTTCGCCTTGGCGCGCTCGAGCATGATGCGGGACGCGCGGAACTCCTCGCGGCGGTGCACGAGGGTGACGCTGCGGGCGAACTTGGTGAGGAAGGTGGCCTCCTCCATCGCGGAGTCGCCGCCGCCGACCACGACGATGTCCTGGTCGCGGAAGAAGAAGCCGTCGCAGGTGGCGCAGGCGCTGACGCCGCGGCCGAGGAGGCGTTCCTCGCCGGGGATGCCCAGGTAGCGGGCGGCGGCGCCCATCGCGAGGATGACGGCGCGCGCGTAGTACGTCTCGCCGGCCACGACGACCTTCTTGACCGGGCCGTCGAGCTCGAGTTCCTCGACGTCCTCGGTGCGGATGTCCGCACCGAAGCGCTTGGCCTGCTCGCGCATCTCGTCCATCAGGTCCGGGCCCATGATGCCCTCGCGGAAGCCGGGGAAGTTCTCCACCTCGGTGGTGGTCATCAGCGAGCCGCCGAACTGGGTGCCCTCGAAGAGCAGGGGCTCGAGCTCCGCGCGGGCGGCGTAGACGCCGGCCGTGTATCCGGCGGGTCCGGAGCCGACGATGATGAGGTCACGGACCGTGGTCGGAGTAGTCATGCGGGCCTTTCCTGTTCCTGTGATGCAGTCGTGCGATGCGGTGGTTCACTGCTGCTCGCGCGATTCCGCCGGTGGCGGCGCAGCTCGCGGAGTCGGTCAGGTCAACAACAGATTAATGGGTGTTGTTCCCCGCGTCCGTGAGCCGCACGGCACCGGCGCTGTCGAACGTTTCACGTGGAACCGGACGTGTGGAACGAGTCATAGTTCCCCCCACCGTCACTCCGGCCGGCCGGCGAGGTCGGTGACGAACGGGCGGATCAGGGCCGCGGCGGTGCGTCGGACATGATCGACGTCCTCGCCCCGCTCCACCTGGCGGGTCGCGGCGTGCAGCACGGCGTTGACGAGTTCGGACGTCGTCGCCACATCCGGCACCCCGAGTTCGGCGAGCGCGTCGGACAGCGGAGTCACGAGGTCCGCGTGCATCGCGCGGCTCTTGGCGTCGAGTTCGGGACCCGGTGCGATCTGCGCCAGCGCCGTGGCGATGGCGTGCTCCCCCTCGGCCACCAGCTTCAGGTTCGCGTCGACGTAGGCCAGCACCCGCTGATCGGGGCCGCCGGCGTCGGACATCTCGGCGGTGACCCGGGCCGACCACCGGGGAAAGGAGTCCTCGATGAGCGCCTCGAGGAGGTGCTGCCGGGACCGGAAGTACTGGTACATGCTCGAGCGCGCGAGTCCGGCGCGGGCCGCGACCTCGCCGAACGGGGGGATCTCCGTGGCGCCTTCGGCGAGGACCTCCCGAGCGGCGTCGAGGAGGGCACGCTGTTGCGCGGCTCGATGCTCACCGACAGTCGGTGCACTGATCCGCGGCACGCGCCCTCCTCTTCGCACTCGTCTCGGTTACCGGGGTTCGAGTCGCCCGTCCGTCATCTCGACCACGCGGTCGCAATAGTCGAGAACATCGTAGTCGTGGGTCACCATGACAGTCCCTACGCGCGACTCCCGGGTCTCACGCGCCAGCAGTTGCACGATCTCGTGGCTGCGGGCCCGGTCGAGGGCGGCGGTGGGCTCGTCGACCAGCAGCAGCGACGGCGACGACACCAGGGCGCGGGCGATGCCGACGCGCTGACGTTCACCGCCCGAGAGCTGGTCGGGGCGTCGGTCGACCTTGTGACCCAGACCCACCTGCTCGAGCAGCGCGATCGGGTCGCGGAACGTGCGGCCCTTGCTGTTGCCGAGATGCGACACCAGCCGCAACTGGTCGGCGGCGGTGAGCGACGGGATGAGGTTGCCGCTCTGGAACACGAACCCGATGTGCGCCCGCCGGAACTTCGCCGCCTCGGCGCGCTTCATATCGAGCAGGTTGCGGCCGCCCACGTGGACGGTGCCCGAGTCCGGTGTGGTGAGCGCCCCCGCCACCGCGAGGAGGCTCGACTTGCCCGAGCCCGACGGGCCGACGACGGCGACCATCTCGCCCGGCCGGACGGTCAGGCTCACCTTGTCGAGTGCGGTCACGGTCTGCTCGCCGTCACCGAGACGCAGATTGGCGTCGACGATGTCGAGGGCGGCGGTCTCGATTGCGGTTTCGGTCGTGCTCACGGTGTTCTCCTGTGCGCTGCTTCGCCGGGCGCTCATCGCTGGCCTCCCAGCGCGTTCAACGGGTTGACCGAGGCGATGCGGATGATCGCGATCGCGGCGCCGACCAGTCCGAGGACCGTCAGCAGGACCGCGGCGACCGCGACGGCCGCCGGTTCGAGCAGGAACGGCACCCCCCCGCCGATCAGCGAGCCGAAGCCGTAGCCGACCGCCGCGCCCACTGCGACGGAGCCGAGCAGCAGGATGAACGCCTGCGCCAGGCCGTCGCGCAGCAGGTATCCGGTGGAGGCGCCCATCGCGCGCATCACCGCGATCTCGTGCTTGCGCTGGATCGTCCACACCGTGAAGAACGCGCCGACGACGAGCGCGGAGATGGCGTAGAGGAACACCTTGATGAGGTCCAGGGTCATGGTTTCGGCGCTGAAGCCCGGTGACGACGCGAACGAATCCTCGAGCGCGACGGTGGACGTCGCCGCTGCCGCGTCGCCCGCGGCGTAGTCGAGCGTGGCGCCGGGCTGTGCCTGCAACGCGACGGCGGTGGACTCGGTCATCGCCTGCGCGGGCACGGGCTCGCCGGGACGGACGCCGGAGTGCAACTCGCGCCACGTGTCGATCGGCAGGTAGGCGACGTCGACATGGCCGAACGTCTGCTTGCCGTCGGTGACGCCGACGATCTTCAGTTCGGTGCCGAGACGATCGATCGTGATGGTGTCACCGAGGTCGACGCCAGCGTCGAGGGCGCTCTTGCTGATGACGATGCCGTTCGGCTCGCCCAGTCCGGTGCCTCGAGCGGCGGACGGGGCGAGGAACGAGTCGGCCGGGACGCCGAAGAGCGCGAAATCGACCGGCACGTCCTTGTCGTTGTGGGCGTTGACGAGCATGTTGCCGAACGGCTGGGCCTCGGCGACGCCGGGCTGCGCGCGCCAGGCGTCGACCTGCTCGTCGGTGACGACACTGCGCGAGAACGCGGAGTCGGTCTTGGTGCCTTCGTTGAATGCGAACCCGTCGACCGGCATGGCCTTCAGGCCCGAGACGCCGTCCTCGACGAGGCCGGAGGACAGCCCGGACAGCAGCACCATCAGCACCGAGATGAGGGCGATGACACCACCCATCAGGCCGAATCTGGATCGCGCGAACCGTAGCTCCCGCAGGGCGAGGAACATCTGTGAACTCCTGGTCGGTGTGATCTGTCGATGGAGCCGACGAGGGAACTTCAATCTTCCCGACGGCCTGTCGGCAAATATACCAACGCGCTGTCGGTAAGTTGGGTGACGTTGCTCTCGCCCGGCTATCGGGCCCGGGTGTTCTCCCACAGCGCCTCGCGCACCACGCACCGCGTCCCGGTGTAGATCGTGGGCATGCACTTGTTGCAGTGGATGCACAGCCCCTCGGTCGCGCGCCCGCGTCGGAACTTCTCCGGCAGGTATGGATCGCGGAGCAGTGCGCGTGCCATCGCGACGAACTCGAAGCCGTCGTGGAGTGCGGTGCGGACGGTGTCGAGATCGTTGACGCCGCCGAGCAGGATCAGCGGCATCGACAGCGCCTCGCGGAACTGCCGGGCGAGGGGCAGGAAGAAGGCCTCCTCGAACGGGTAGGTCGGAAGGATCCGCGGTCCGTAGACCTTGAGCCCCAGCCGCACCAGTTTCGGTTGCGCGGCAACGAATTCGGCCATCGGAACCTCACCGCGGAAGTAGTACATGCCGTTGAGCAGCGAACTGCCGCCGGTGAGTTGCATCGCATCGAGGTGGCCGTCGGACTCGATCAGTCGGGCGATCTGCAGGCTCTGGTCCAGCCACAGTCCCCCCGGGACGCCGTCGGCCATGTTGAACTTGGCGGTGACCGCGACGGAACCGCCGACCGCCGCGCGGATCCGTTCGAGCACCTCGCGCGGAAAGCGGGACCGCGCGACGACGCTGCCGCCGTACCCGTCGGTGCGCCTGTTGAGGTTGGGGCTCATGAAGCTGCTCAGCAGATAGTTGTGGCCCAGGTGGACCTCGAGCGCGTCGAACCCGGCGTCGACGGCCACCCGCGCCGCGTTCTCGAAGTCCCGGGCCACCTGCTCGAGCTGGTCGAGTGTCGCTGCGCGTACCAAACCCATTGCGGGAGCGCTGATCCGGGTCGACGGTGCCAGCGTGCGGGACTTGTTCGCCCGCTGGTTCGCGACCAGGCCGGCGTGCCCGATCTGGGCGCAGGCCAGCGCCCCCTCGGCGTGCACGGTGTCGGTGAGCCGCCGCAGGTCCCGTCCCGTGTTCGTGTCGAGGACGAGCGCGTGGTTGTTCACGCGTCCGCCCGGTGAGACGGCGCAGTAGGCGACGGTCGTCATCGCCGCTCCCCCGCGGGCCACCTCGGCGTGGAAGTCGATCAGCTCGTCGGTGACCCGGCCGCGTGGCATGACGCCTTCGAAGGTGGCTGCCTTGATGATTCGGTTGCGCAGCGTCAGCGGACCGAGCCGGGCCGGCTCCCAGATCGCCGATGCGGGCGTGGGCGGTGGCGTCGGATTCACGGTGTCACCGACGCAGTCAGGGCGTCGCGCACGGGGCGCCAGGTCAATCCGAGTTCCGACAGCGTCCGGGAGTCGTCGGTGGGGGTGGCCGCGGTGAGCAGCCACGCGGCCTCGTAGCTGAACCCGGCGCTCACCGGCAGTACCGTGCCGATCAGATCGGCGACCCGTCCGGCTCCGCGGAACATGCTCGGCGCCATAGGAATCCGTCGGATTCGGTGGCCCGACGCGCGTTCGAGGATGTCGACGAGCTCGTTGAACCCGATCAGCTCGCCGCCGCACATGTACCGGCGCGGACCACGGCCCGGCCGCATCGCCGCGGCGTGCACGGCCGCGACGTCGCGCACGTCGATCATCTGCATGCCGCCCCGCAGCCGCGGTGCGGCGCCGGCCGCGACCATCGGTGCCCACCCGGTCGCCGTCACCCCGCGCATGCCGCCCAGTCCCGGTCCGACGACACTCGACGGATACGTGATGACCACCGGCGCGCCGGCGTCCTGCAGCGCGCGTGCGATGCGGTCGGCCGCGGCCTTGGTGCGGCCGTAGGCGCTGCGGCCCGGCGCCGTCGGGCTGTCCGGGCCGATCACCGGATCCGGCGACGGGAACAGCGCGCTGTAGCTGGCGACGTGCACGATCGGATCCAGCCCCAGCAGCGCCGCGCGGGTGAGCAGGGTCGCGGTGGCCGCGGTGTTGACCTCCCACATCAGGGCCTCGCGGCTGTTGTCGGTGCCGACCACGCCGGCCGCGTGCAGCACCGCGTCGCAGCCGTCCAGCAGCGCCGCGACGACCTCGGGGTCCCGGATGTCGCCCGAGCGCACCTCGACGTGGTCGGCGGCGTCACCGAAGAGCGAGACGATCTCGGTGGCGGACTCGTTCGGGTGCACGAGCAGCCTGATGCGGTGTCCGTCGTCGAGCAGGGCGCGGGTCGTGTGCGCGCCGAGGTAGCCGGTCCCGCCGGTCACCGCGATCCTCATCTGCATACTTCCGGCCCCACAATTCTGTTGCCACTGGGATCGTAAATGGAGCCTATAGCGCGATACGGCGCGGTGTCCGACAATTCAAGGCGATGAGTGCACAGACAACTGCCGGCGTACCGCCCACCGGGCGGCCCCGGGACCCCCGGATCGACACCGACGTCCTCGCCGCGACCCGCGAGATGCTCCTCGAGGTGGGCTGGGAGCAACTGAGCCTGCGCGCCATCGCCACCCGCGCCGGCGTCAGCCGGGCGGCCCTGTCCCGGCGATGGGCGTCGAAGGCGCACCTCGTGCTCGATGCCCTGCTGGGCGCGACACCGGACCTCGAGCCGTTCGAGGGGACCGACCGCGCGGGCTGGATCGACTGGGTCGTCACCGGCAGCGCGCAGCTGTTCTCCCGGCCCGATGTGCGGGAGGCGTTGCCCGGACTGCTGGCGGCGCTGCGTGACCACGAGGACATGCGTGCCGCACTGTGGCAGGGGTTCAGCGGTCCGGCCACGGCGCTCTTCGTCGCGCACGGCAGCGACGACGCCAGCGAGGAGGACCGGGCGCGGGATCTGCGCGACGCCAAGGCCGTGCTGGTGGCGGCCGCCGGTGCCGCCCTCTTCTCGAGCCTCATCGCGAAGGACGACGACACCCCCGAGCTGCGCGCGCGGATCCGGGAACTGCTGACACCCGTCGCCGACCGGGAGCTCCAAGCCGACGACAACTGATTGCGGCTCAGCCGATTTCGGTCTGAGCGAGCAGATCCGGTGCGCCGGCGTCGCAGCCGGACCCGACGACCACCGCCGTCAGGGCGGGCGGACGGGGGCCCGCGATCAGCATCAACACGGCGGCGCTCCCCCGGTACGACACTTCCCGGGTGCCCACCACGGGACGCGCCGGGTCGATCCCGATGGCCTGCAGGCACGCGCTCCGGACGGCCGGGTTCCCGAGTTCCCCGATGCCCGTCTCGGTCCGCGTGGACCTCGACTCGCGCATGAGGGCCAGCACCTGGTCGCCGTCGAGGTCCGTGCCGAGATCGACGGCGGACGGCGGTGCGGGCTCCGCTGCGGTCGAGCTGGGCGTCGCGATCACGGTCGGTGGCGCGGATTCGGAGCCGTCCAGGCTGGTGAGTGCGAAGACGACGGCGACGGCCGCGGCCATCGAGGCGGCGGACACGGTGATCCACGTGATCATCCGACGGCGCGACGGCGCGTCGGACAGCGCCGTCACGCTGCGTGGAGTCTGCGAATCATCCAGCCCGAGAGCGGAATTGATGCGAGCGGCGACGTCCTGCGGAATGGGGGTCTCGACGCTGTGATCGCGCCCGGCCTCGCCGAGTCGGGCGGTGACGGCATCGAGCGAATCCAGAACGGCGAGCGCGTCCGGGTCCTGGCGCACCAGCGGCCACAGTCGGGCGCTCACGTCGTCGGTCAGGGCGTCGGCATGCAGGTCGGCGAGAAGCTCCGTCGAGAACGGGGGGCCGAGCGGTTCTCCGTCGTCGTGGTCCGTCATCCCACCTCCAACCCGCAATGTCCGGGACACGATTGTGCCTTCAATTAGTTCAGACGCCGGGAGATCAAGATCGGTTCCCTACATCTCGCAAGTATTCCAAATGTCCCGCCAGCTTGGCCCGTGCGCGGGCGCAGCGACTCTTGACGGTCCCCTCGGGGACCCCGAGCCGCGCGGCGGCCTCGGCCACCGAATAACCCTCCATGTCGACGGCCACGATCGCGGCGCGCTGCTCCGCCGACAGCCGCAGCAGGGCCCGGTCGACGAGCATCGCCGTCTCGCTCTCGGCGATGTGGTCACGCTCGTCGCGAGGATCGACGGTCTCGTCGGCGGACAGCGACACCGTCGGACGGACACGGTTCCGCCGGATCCGGTCCAGACACGCGTTCACCACGATCGTGTGCAGCCAGCTGCGCACGGCCGCATCCTCCCGAAACGACCCCGCCGTACGGTGCGCGGACAGCAACGCGTCCTGTAGCGCGTCGGCCGCGTCCTCGACGGTGTAGCTCGTTCTCCTCGCAACATGCCAAAGATGGTCGTAATGCCTGCTCAGCAGCTCCGCGAACGCGCCCCCGTCACCCGACGCGTGCGCTGCCAAGAGTTGTGCATCCGACAAATCAGCTTTGGCGACCCCCCTGAAGATTCGCACCGGCGGATGTTAGCCGATCAATTGCCCGTCACGCGTCGTAGGGGCGCCGCCGGCGACCGGCTCAGGGGGCGGCGGTGAAGGACACCTCGGCCACGTCGGACTGATTCTTGCCGCCCTTCGTGCTGAGTTCGGTGATCCACACGATGACGTTCTTGGTGGCGCCGTCCGTCTTCAGCGGGATCTCCGTCACGCCGTCCTCGAGGGTGCCGTTGCCGATCACACGCGTCTGGTCGAGCGAGGTGTTCGGCGCCGGTGCGGAGCGGATCTCCACCTGCGTCCCCGGGCTCGTCGAGGTGATCTGGATGGCGGACAGGTTCGCGGCCTCGGGGAGCGTCACCATGAGCCCCACGCCGTTCTTCAGCGCCGGGAACGGCTGGAAGTACGCATCGGTGCTCCACGCCGTCGCCGGGTTGCCGTCGATCGCCAGGCCGGCGTTCGCGGCACTGTCGGGAGTGCCCTGGGGCGAGAACACGGCGGCGCCCGCCGGCGTGACCGGACGCGTCGCCGCGGGCGGCGGGGCGGCCGCCGAGGACTCCGCAGACGTCGCGGGCGCCTCTGCCGTCGTCGTCAGGCCCAGGTTCTGGTTCGTCAACGGTTCGTCGGAGTTGCCGCCCGCCAGCAGGTTCGCGAGCCACCACCCGATCAGTGCGAGGACCACGATGGTGAGCGCACCGAGCGAGACCAGGGCGATGAGCGTGCGGTTGGACTTCTGCTTCTCGGCCGCCACCGCCTCCGGGTCGGCCAGTGCGTGCGAGTCGCTGCCGGGGGCCCGCTGGCCCAGCCGGAGCGCGGGCATGAGATCGGTCTTCTGGTCGACGACCGTCGCCTGGTCGAGGATGTGCTGCACCGTCGCGGCCGCGCGGATGCCGCTGTCGCCGCCGAGGGCCCGGACCGCGACGGCGGAGATCTCGAACGGGACCTCCGGCCGGATCGCGCGGGGCTCGACGGGGCGACCCGACGGGTCCCGGTCGGCCGGGCGCATGCCTTCCGACGACTCGGTGCCGTCGTCGAGCGGCCAGCGGGCGGTGATGAGCGCGTACAGCATTGCGCCGAGCCCGCGCACGTCCGAGGCCGGGTCGGCGTCGGACAGGGTGCCGGGGAAGGCGAGAACGGCATCGCCCGCGGTGCTGATGCGGATCCGGTCGGGATCGTCGATGGACAGGGCGCTGCCACCACGGTGCGCCGCCTCCGCGGCCGCCGCGAGCGCCCGGACTGCGCGAGCCGCACCGATCGGCGACGGATCGGTGTCCGCCATCTCCTTCAGCGAGCGGCCCGGCGTCCACTCGGCGACGACGATGCCGCCGGAACTACCGCGGACCACGTCGAGCACCCGCGCGAGCCCGGACGAGTTGATCCGTCCCAGTCGCAGCGTCCGGGACAGGATTGCCTGCGGCCCGTCGGGTCCGGTGGCCGCCGGACCCTCGGCGCGCTGATCGGCGTCGACGAAGGTGAGTGCGACCTCGCGGTCGAGCTTGATGTCGAGTGCCTGCCAGAACTGGAGTCCGCGGGCACCGCCGTGCGGTGCGAGGAGGCGGTAGCGGCCACCGGCCACCGACGCCCCGGGCATCAGCTGCGGACCGCGCAGCTGCGCACGGGGTTCCGGGGCGGCGCCGGCCACGCGCAACGGCGGCATCGGCGAACCGATCGAGAACACACCGGTGTCGACGTTCAGGTCGCCACGACGTCGGCGATCCCGGCTCGCGGCCGCATCGTCGAAGGCGGTGGAATTCTCTGCTGCAGAGTCGTTTTCGTCCGAGTTGCTCGGAGCGGGCGACGCGTCGGACGGCTCGTCCGTGGGATTCGTCGAAGTGGTTGCGGCGTCTGCCACCTTGGTGTTGCCGTTCTCGACGCCAGTGACGTCGTCGGACGTGCCGGTTCGCTTGTCGGCACCGTCGTCGTCGCTCACACGTGCTCCTTCTATGAACTCGTCGGGAATGTAGTCCCCGCCGACGTATGCCTCGCTGCGTCCAGGGTACGGGAGACCGTCAGGTCTATCGAGCGCCCGCGGGAGGTCGCGGATGACCGGAATCAATTCGGTATCAGGCTCGTACGAGGATCCGATGGCCACCATCGCCGGTGCCTCCTCCGCCGTGGCTCGACCGCGCAGTCCCGGAATCCTCCGCGTGACGGCCACGGTGATCGCCATGATCTCCGGCACCTTGGCGAGCCACATCAGGATGAACGTCACCACGAGCATGAGGGCGCCCGTGATCGCGACGCGGATCATCGCGCCGGGTCCGCCGAACGACTCCGACAACCGATCCAGGCCCAGCAGCTTGTCCGCCGCGAACATGGAGATCGCACCCGCCGCGGACGCGAGCAGCACCACCCACACCGTCTTGCCGACGTTCGCCATCCGCAGGTCGCCGAGGCTGCGGTGCAGCAGGTAGCCGCCGATCAACGCGCCGGCCACGAACGCGAGTCCGTTCGCGACGCCGAGCAGGATCACGACGTGCTGGCTGTCGGACGACAGCACCGGGGCGAGCGCCGACAGCGCGATCTTCACACCGGTGATGCCGAGGATGATCCACGTCGGCGTCCAGGCCTGCTCGCGGGCATAGAACACGCGTAGGTGGATCAGCACCAGCGAATAGGGGATGAGCGTGAACGCGGACCAGCTGACGGCCTCACCGAGGCGCTCGGCGTTGCCGGCGCCGAAGTTGCCGTACCCGTACAGCGCGTGCCCGATCTGCGGACCGGCGAACGTGAAGAACGTGACGACCGGGATGAGCGCGATCATCGTCAGCCGGGTCGCGACGGACAGGTCGTCGACGACGGCGGGGGTGTCCTCGGCGGCCGCGTTGCGGCTCAGTCGCGGCATGATCGCGGTGAGCACCGTGACCCCGAGGACGCCGTACGGCAGCTGCAGCAGCAGCCAGGCATTGGTGTAGATCGCGGGGCCGGCCTCGTCGGCGGCCGCCGAGATGCGGGTCGCGAACATCATGCCGAGCTGACTGATCAGCACGTAGAGAACGATCGCCACGGCCATGCCGCCGAACTGCTTGAGCCGGTCGTCGATCCCCCACAGCGGCCGCAGCGAGATGCCCTGCCGACGGATCGCGGGCACCAGGCTCACAGCCTGCGTCACGACACCGGCGGTCACACCGAGCCCCAGGATCAGGACGTGCGGGTCGCTGATGCTCACCGGGTCGAGCGAGATCTCGCCGGGCACCAGCCAGTACGCCGCCAGGATGCCGAGCACCACGACGTTGTTCAGCACCGGCGCCCACGCGCCGGGTTTGAACACCTGCCGGGTGTTGAGGATCGCCGTGAGCAGGGCGGACATGCCGTAGAACAGGATCGCCGGCAGCAGCAGGAAACACAGTGCCGTCGTGAGCTCGGTGTTGACCTCACCGTCCTCCGGCAGGAAGACGTAGGTGGTGAGGATCGGCGCGGCCGCCGTCGCGAACAGCGCCGCCGTGCCCAGCAGCGCGAGCGCCGCCGTGAAGAGTCTTCGGACGAACGCGGCACCCTGATCGGGGTCCTCCCGCTCCGCGCGCACCAGGACCGGGACGACGATCGCGGTGAGGACCGCGCCGAGGACCAGTTCGGAGATCATGTTCGGGATCTGGCTGGCGACGGTGAACGCACTGGCCACGGCCGGGCCGAGCGCGGTCAGCAGCAGCAACTGCTTGAGGAAGCCGGTACCGCGACTGATCAGCGTCGCGAACGCGATCGATCCCGTCGCGGCGAGCAGGCTCTTCTTCTGCGGTTCGTCGGGGGTCGCGGTCTGGGTCTCGGTCTCGGTCTTCGGAGCCGGAGCCGGAGCCTCGGCCGGACGTGCGGCCACCGGCCGCGGCGGGCCGACCTGCTGCGGCACCGGGCGCGGGCCGCCCTGAACGGGTCGCTGACCGCCCGGTGACATGGGTCGCTGATCGCTCGGGGGCATCGGACCGGGACCGCGCTGAGGTGTGGGCCGTGGGCCGCCCTGAGCCGGCGGTCGCTGACCGCCCGGTGTCCCGGGTCGCTGACCGCTCGGTGTCCCGGGTCGCTGACCGCTCGGTGTCCCGGGTTGCTGACCGGTCGGGGGCATCGGCCGCGGTCCCTGCGGGGGCACGGGACGCTGACCGTTCGGGGGTACCGGACGCGGCGGCATCGGCCGCGGAGCGCCCTGCGGCTGGCGGGGTGCGCCCGGCTGGTCGGGGCGCGGACGCATCGGTGGGCGCGGTCCCTGCGGGGGCACAGGTTGCTGCCCGCCCCGAGCCGGCGGTTGCTGACCGCCCGGCGGCATCGGTCGGGGTCCCTGCGGGGGCCCGGGTCGCTGTTCGCTCGGGGGCTGTCCCTGCTGGTCACGGTTCTGCTGGGTTGGTTGGGGACCCCGTTCCCACGGCGCCGGCCGCGCCGACGACCGATAGCCCTCGTCGCGAGAGTTCTCGGTCATGGACGTTCATACCCTTCGTCGGCTCGATCCGGCTGGCCCCGGAACCGGTGCCAGAGGCGTCGCCCGGCGAGGAACAGCAGGAGTGCACCAGCACACGCGGTAATTATCGCCAATGCTTGACCGTACGCGTTCGACCGCACCGTGACGGAAGTCTGTTCGCCCAGGTTCTGGCCGCTTTCGGTGGTCAGTGAGAAATCGACCACCATGGTCCGGGAGTCGGAGACCTCCGCGGGTACCTGCAACGATCGGCTGCCGCGCGGGGGTAGTTGCTGCGGTCCGATGTCGGTGACGTGCATCTCGTCGGGGGCGTCGACGCGCAGTTTCACGTTGATCGCGACGGGGAGGTCGTTGCGGGCCACCAGCAACAGGGGACTCTGCTCGGAGGCCAGCGAGTACACCCCGCCCGGCGCGAGGACCGTGACCGCGGCGTACATGGCGTCGATCGCGGTCGCCACGTTGTTCACCCGGACGTGGGCGGCCTCGTCGGCGGCGGTCGTGGTCGCGGTGTTCTGGTCGCGTCGGCCGGACAGGCTCATCGCCCGGACCAGATCCTCGCGCAGCGGCGCCATGAACCGGGTCGGCGTCAGCGGGACCTGCGGATCATCGACCAGGGTCCGCATCAGTTCGTCGATGCGCGGCGCCTGCGCGCCCACTCCCCGTTCGACGGATTCGGGGGTGCCGTCGACGATCGCGCGCTGGGGGTAGGCGAGCGAGGCGATCTCGGGTGTCGCGGGCCGCTGCTCGGCGAGTTTCGCGAGCGGCCGGGGCGTCGCCAGTCCGGTACGGAGCAGCGTCGACACCGTCGACAGCACGGCCGCGGCCTCGTCGCCGTCGGCGGACCACAGCTGCGGCGGCGCGATCAGCATCGAACGGTCGACCGTTCGGCTCGCGGTGTCGGGGCTCTGCAGCGACGACCAGGTCACCGCGCCCAGCGCATCCTGCAGGCGGGCCGTGCGCGAGTCCCGGTCCAGGTTGTAGCGCGCCCGCTCGGGCACGTACGACGGCGTCTGCGGGCTGGACCCGACCGCCGCCAGCGCCGCGGCCGCGGACACGTCGAACAGCGCGGCGGTCACGGCGTCCGCTCCCCCACCGGCGATCGTCACCGTCTTGCCCGACGACTGGGTGGACTCCACCGCGTTGGCGGCCAGCAGCGTCGTGGTCGGCCCGCGGCTGTGCAGCATCTGCGCCGACGAGTCGTCGAGGACGCCGGAGTCCGGCCAAGTGACGTTGCGCAGCGACGTGACCCCGAGGATCGAGTCGACGATGTCGGACGGCGACTGCAGTGCGCTCGCGGTGAGTGACGGGTCGTCGACCCGGCTCAGCGCCGCGAGGTCCACCTGCGCGAACGGTACGGCGGTCACGCACATGCTGTGGGCGAGCGATTCCAGGCGATCGAGCCACGCGGCCGCGGCGTCGCGTCCGGTGCCCTCGTGCGCGGGTCCGGACGGATTCGCCGGGTCGTCCACCACGAGGTACCCGCCGGACATGTTGCTCACGGTGATCAGCAGGTCCGGGTCGACCGCCAGGCACACGCTGTCGGTCAGCCGTTTGTCCTTGTCGACGTCGGGCCCGGTGGCGAACTCGGCGGCGGCGAGCAGTTGCTCGAGCCGTCCGCCCTGGGACAGGGAGCCCGCGAGGACGTCGTCGACCAGCCGGACCTTGTCGTTCACGGAGCCCGGGATCCCGGCCGCCAGTCGCGGCTGGTCGGCGAGCGGCCACAGCATCGTGACCGCGAGCGGGTCGGACGTGTCGGGCGGGACGGGCGCGGTCACCGATCCGGAGTCGGTGCCCTGCGGCGCGCTGTCGGCGGTCCCCGCCGCTCGGGGCAGTCCCAGCACGGGCAGCAGGAACCGGGCGTCGTCGAGGCGGGCCTGCCCGCCGTACGCGGGGGTTCCGTTGACGTTGACCAGGAGCGGGTAGACGCCGGGTTCGGTGATGTCGAGCGACCACCCGGAGATCGAGCGCAGCGGCAGCGCCAGCGTGAACTGCTTGCGTTCACCCTCCTCGAGGCTGGAAGCCACCTCCACGAACGGTCCGGCGACGTCGAACTCGCCCTGATCGAGGTCCAGGGAGGTGCGCAGTTCCTCGCTCGAGCCCACCGCGGGTGCCCGCTGCAGCCGGACACCGACGTCGGTGACCGGCCGGTCGCCGATGTTCGCGACGGTTCCCCGGACGGTCACCACCGGGTCGGTCGTGGTGGTCACCGCGGTCGGGGTGACGTCGTCGATGTGCAGTTCGAGGAACTTCGGTTGTGCGCGCGACTTCGTCACCGGCGCCCCGGTCGTCGACTCGGGCTGGGTCTGCGTCGTGGGTTGGGCGGCCGCGGCCCCGGCGCCCACGACGGCGCCGATCATCATCAGGACGAGCGTCAGCGCCGTGAGAACTCTGGCACCGGATCGTCGCCATGCCGGACGCGATGCCACTGTCATTCCGCGTCGGTCCCCCTGACGCGCGAGGGTTCCATCTCGGCGATGAGCTGACCGGCGATCTCGGCGAGCTTGCGTTCGTCGGCGTAGGCGAGGCGGGAGTCCAGTTCCGACAGCGGCACCCAGGCCACCTCGGTGACTTCGATGTCGGCGTCGGACAGTTCACCGCCGAGCGATCGCATGAGGTAGTGGTGCACTGTCTTGTGGACGCGGCGGCCCTCGGTGACGAACCAGTAGTCGATGCTGCCGAGGGATGCGACGACGGATCCGCGGATGCCGGTCTCCTCGGCGACCTCTCGCATCGCGGTCTGTTCGGCGGTCTCGCCCTGTTCGATGTGTCCCTTCGGCAGCGACCACAGCAGCCGGCCACGCCGGTCGGTCCGCCCGATGAGGGCCGCGCACAGTTTGTCCTCGGGGCCGCCGAGGCCGTCGACGACCAGTCCCCCGGCGGAGGTTTCGCGGACGGTCCGCATGTGCGGAGTCGCGGAATCCGCGCCCGCGCCGCGACGCCGCGAGGAGCGGCGGTTACGGTTGGCACGTTCGGCGGCGGACACCTCATCGATCGTAGTTGACAGAGCCTGTTCGGCCTGACTCCCACGCCAGCGTGCGTGCAGGGTCACTGATGCACGTCCGGCTATTTGTCGACCTCGGTAAGGTTTGCTCACGTGAATGCCCCTACCCCCGACGCGGACCGGCGTGCCCGACTGCTGCGCGGTGCGCACGAGACCCTGAGCGCCCTGTCGGACGTGCTGACCCCGCTCGGGGCCCGGTTCGCCGACGCGGGTCACGAGTTGTACCTGGTGGGTGGCAGTGTGCGCGACGCGGTCCTGGGCCGTCTCGGCACGGACCTCGACCTCACCACCGACGCGCACCCCGAGCAGGTGCAGGCGATCCTGCGCGGCTGGGCCGACAACCAGTGGGACACCGGCATCGCGTTCGGGACGATCAGCGCGGCCAAGGGCAACGACCAGATCGAGATCACCACCTACCGCACCGACACCTACGACGGCGTCACGCGGAACCCCGAGGTGCAGTACGGCACGACGCTCGAGGAGGACCTGGTCCGACGCGACTTCACGGTCAACGCGATGGCCGTGCGGATCGATGCGGAGGGCACATTCGAGTTCGTGGATCCGCTCGGGGGCATGGATGCGCTGCTCGCCGGCGTCCTGGACGCTCCCGCGGCGCCGGAGATCTCCTTCAACGACGATCCGCTGCGGATGCTGCGCGCGTGCCGATTCGTCTCGCAACTCGGTTTCACGCTCGCGCCGCGGGTGCACCAGGCGATCGTCGACATGGCCGGGCAGATCGACCGGATCACCGCCGAGCGGGTGCACACCGAGCTCGACAAGCTGATCCTCGGCGAATACCCGATCGACGGCATCAACGTGATGTGCGAGACCGGCCTGGCCGATCACGTGCTGCCCGAGGTGCCGCAGATGAAGCTCGAGATCGACGAGCACCACCAGCACAAGGACGTGTACTGGCATTCGCTGACGGTGCTCAAGCAGGCGATCGACCTCGAGGACGGCAACCCGGACCTGGTGCTGCGCTGGGCGGCGCTGCTCCACGACATCGGCAAGCCGGACACCAAGCGCAACGAGCCCGGCGGCGGCGTCAGCTTCCACCACCACGAGGTGGTGGGCGCCAAGCTGGTCCGCAAGCGGATGCGGGCGCTGAAGTACTCCAAACAAATGGTCGACGAGGTCGGCCAGTTGGTGTTCCTGCACCTGCGCTTCCACGGCTACGGCAAGGGGCAGTGGACGGATTCGGCGGTGCGCCGCTACGTCACCGACGCCGGTGACCTGCTGCCGCGGCTGCACAAGCTGGTGCGCGCCGACTGCACCACCCGCAACAAGCGTCGGGCCGCGGCGCTGCAGGCCACGTACGACGACCTCGAGCAGCGGATCGCCCGGATCGCCGAGCAGGAGGATCTGGCGCGGGTGCGCCCCGACCTCGACGGCAACGCGATCATGGAACTGCTCGGCATCCCGGCCGGCCCGCAGGTGGGTAAGGCGTGGAAGTTCCTCAAGGAGCTGCGCCTGGACCGTGGACCGCTCGATCGGGACGAGGCCGAGGCGGAGCTGCTGAAGTGGTGGGCGGAGCAGTCGGAGAACCAGTAGCCGGAGAGCTAGGTTGCAAGCACGCATCCGCGGATCGAATCGATTGAATCTTCCGCGTCTGCGGATCTAGACTCCCGGAATGCCAGACATCCGGATACGCGATGCGGCCCAGTTGCTCGGCGTCAGCGACGACACCGTCCGCCGGTGGGTCGACGCCGGCACCCTCGCCGCCCACAAGGACGACTCCGGCCGCATGGTGGTCGACGGAAAGCAGCTCGCCGAGTACGCGCGGGCCAACGCGGCGCCCACGCCCGAGAACCCGCTCGGGGTCGGCAGCTCGGCCCGCAACCGGTTCGTCGGTCTCGTCACCCGGGTCGTCGCCGACGGGGTGATGGCCCAGGTGGAGATGCAGTGCGGGCCGTTCTCCGTCGTCTCGCTGATGAGTGCCGAGGCCGTCCGCGAGCTGAAGCTCGAACCGGGCAGCATCGCGGTGGCCGTCGTGAAGGCGACCACCGTGATCGTCGAGACGCCGGGGGTCCCGTCGTGAGGTGGATGCGGGGTGCGGTGGTCGCGGTCGCCGCGGTGCTGACGACGGCCCTTGCCGGGTGCAGCGGCGCCACCGACGCGGGAACCGAGGGCGGAGACTCGATCACGGTGTTCGCGGCAGCGTCGCTGAAGTCGACGTTCACCGAACTGGGGCAGCGTTTCGAGGAGCAGCATCCCGGCACCCGGGTCGTGTTCAACTTCGCCGGATCGTCCGACCTGGTGGCTCAGCTCGATCAGGGCGCCCCGGGCGACGTCTTCGCGTCGGCCGACACTGCGAACATGACGAAGGCGGTCCAGGCGGGGTTGACGGCGTCGGAGCCGGTGAACTTCGCGACCAATATTCTGACCATCGTTGTGCCGCCCGGTAATCCGGTGAACATCGCGTCGTTCGCGGACCTGGCCCGCCCGGACGTGAAGGTGGTGGTCTGCGCGCCGCAGGTGCCGTGCGGCACGGCGACCCAGAAGATCGAGGACGCCACCGGGATCCGCCTCACTCCCGTCAGCGAGGAATCGTCGGTCACCGACGTGCTCGGCAAGGTCGTCACCGGTCAGGCCGATGCCGGGCTGGTGTACGTCACCGACGCGGCCGCCGCAGGTGACAAGGTCACGGAGATCCCGTTCCCGGAGGCGACGAAGGTCGTCAACACCTACCCGATCGTGGTGCTGAAGGATTCCGGGAACCCGGAGGTGGCGAGCGAATTCACCGGGTACGTCACCGGGCCGGAGGGCCGCGCGGTCCTGTCCGAGGCCGGGTTCGGCGCCCCGTGACCGTGCGGCCGCGGGTACGGGTTCCGGCCGGTCTGCCGGTCTGGATCTACGTTCCCGCGGCCGTCGGCGCGCTGCTGGTGGTGCTGCCGCTGGTCGCGATGCTCGTCGGGGTCGACTGGCCCAACTTCTGGGAGCTCGTCACCTCCGAATCCTCCTTGGACGCTTTGGTTCTGAGTCTGAAGACGGCCTCGATCAGCACGCTGCTGTGTGTGCTGCTGGGGGTGCCGATGGCGATGGTGTCGGCCTGCTGCTCGTTTCCCGGGCTCGCGGCGCTGCGGGCGCTGGTGCTGCTCCCGCTGGTGCTGCCGCCCGTCGTCGGCGGCCTCGCGCTGCTCTACACGTTCGGCCGACGCGGATTGATCGGGCAGCACCTCGAGGTGGCGGGCATCCAGATCGCGTTCTCCACCACCGCGGTCGTGTTGGCGCAGACGTTCGTCGCGCTGCCGTTCCTGGTGATCAGTCTCGAGGGCGCGCTGCGCACCGCCGGGCGGCGCTACGAGGCGGTGGCCGCCACGCTCGGCGCTCCACCCACGACGGTGCTGCGCCGGGTCACCCTGCCGCTGGTGCTGCCCGGACTGATCTCGGGCGCGGTGCTGGCCTTCGCGCGCGCCCTCGGGGAATTCGGCGCGACACTGACGTTCGCCGGGAGCCTGCAGGGCGTCACCAGGACGTTGCCGCTGGAGATCTACCTGCAGCGGGAGACCGATCCGGAGGCCGCGGTCGCGCTGTCGCTGGTGCTGGTGGTGGTGGCCGTCGCCATCGTCCTCGGGGCCCGCACGCGTCGCGCGGCCGGTGCGCTGTGAACGGGTTGAGCGTGCGGGCCCGGGTCGATGCCCGCGGGTTCGACGTCGAGCTCGACGTCGCTCCGGGCGAGGTGCTCGCGGTGCTCGGCCCCAACGGGGCCGGCAAGTCGACGCTGCTGGACGTGGTGGCCGGGCTGCTGCGACCCGACTCCGGCCGTGTCGAACTCGGCGACCGGGTGCTCACCGATGTCGCGAAAAATGTTGCGGTGCAGCCGCACCAGCGATCGGTGGCGTTGCTGGCCCAGGAGGCGCTGCTGTTCCCGCACCTCACGGTCCGAGAGAACGTCGCATTCGCCCCGCGCAGCGCGGGGTTGGGGCGGCGCGAGTCGTATGCCTCGGCGCAGCGGTGGCTCGACGAGGTGGATGCGGCGGCCCTCGCGGCGCGGCGGCCGCGGCAACTGTCCGGCGGTCAGGCACAGCGGGTCGCGGTGGCACGGGCGCTCGCCGCCGACCCGCAGGTGCTGCTGCTCGACGAGCCGATGGCGGCACTGGATGTCGCCGCCGCGCCGGCGCTGCGGGCCCTGCTGCGCCGGGTTCTGCGTACCGGGGACCGGACCGCGATTCTCGTGACTCACGATGTGCTGGACGCGCTTTCGCTTGCCGACCGGGCCGTCGTGCTCGACGGCGGGCGCATCGTCGAGCAGGGATCCGTGGACCGGGTACTCACCCGGCCGCGCAGCGCCTTCGCGGCCCGGATCGCCGGCATCAACCTGCTGTCGGGCAAGATCCGCGACGGCGTCCTGGACACCGCCGCGGGGGCGGTGAGTGGCATCGGCGAGGACGGGTGCGGCGACGGGGACCATGCCGTCGCGGTGTTCTCCCCCACCGCTGTCGCAGTCCACCGCGAGCATCCGGAAGGCAGCCCCCGCAACATCTTCCGGGTACGGATCGCGGAGATCGAGGGACGGGGGCACGCGATTCGTGTCCGCACCGACGATCACGTCGACGGTTCGGCCGGTCTGGTTGCCGACGTCACGGCCACCGCCGTCGCCGAACTCGATCTGGCCCCCGGCGACGACGTGTGGTTCGCCGTCAAGGCGACCGAGGTGGCGGTCTACCCGGCGCGGTGAACCGGGCAGCACCCGAAGGCGCCCGCAATGTTGCCCGCCGACTGGATCATCGAGTCCACGGGGGCGTGATGATGCCACCGTCGGCGGTGGTGGCGGTCAGGCCCACCGATGTCGTCACCCACAGCGAGGCCGTGCCGTCGCCGTGATTGTCGAGCTGAACCGTTGCCGCCTCCGGAACCAGGACGACGTCTCCGGCGGCGAGCGGAGTTCGGCGGCCGTCCAGGGTGACTGTGGGTGAGCCGTGGAGCACGAGGAAGACCTCTTCGTGCGAGACGGTGTGCGGGGCACCGTCGGACCCGGGTGCCAGGTCTGTGCGCCAGGCGCACAGCTGTCGGCTGCCACGAGACGGTGCCACGTAGGAGTGGAATCGAGACTCGTGCATTCGGTGTGTCAGATGGTCACCATCTTTTCGGACTGGCATCGCGAACCCCCTTCTCGTCAGTTTAGCTGTCTTTATTGGACAGGTAGACTGACGGTATGTCAAGGGATGAGCCTCGTGCCGATCTGCTGATGCTGCTGATGCGCGCCGCGTCCACGCTGGCCGAGCAGATCAACGAAGCCATTGTCGTGCAAGGGAATTCGACGCTGCGTCCGGCGCACGGTCTCGTGTTCGTCCGGGTTGCCGAGAACGGTGCCACGGTCAGTGAGATTGGCGCTTTCCTGGGCATCACCAAGCAGTCGGCCGCTGTCATCGTCGACGAGCTGACGGCCTCCGGCTATGTCGACAAGCAACCTCACCCCCAAGATCGCCGGGCGCAGCTGGTCCGACTGACTTCCGCGGGGCTGGACGTGACCGCGGCGGCCACCGACGCGGCCCTGGCGCGCTGGCATGCGGCGAGTGCGGTGCTGGGCGCGGACACGATGGCATCTCTGGTCCGTGCGCTCGAGGAGATCGGGAGAGGCGGCACGCCGCGACCCGTCTGGTGACCCGAGGGAGTCGGATTCGTCAGCCGCGATCCCACACGGTGAGGTGCGCGAAGTAGCCGTCGTTGTCCGGCGTCGTCTCGGACACGACCGGCCGATCGATCGCGTCGACGTGACGGTCGACCACGGCGCGGAAGCGGGGGTCCTCGCGCAGCGCGGCGGCGGCCGCGGCCAGTTCGGCCCGGGCGTCGGCCACCGCCTCGTGCTGCAGCCGGACGACGGCCGCGACCACCTCGCGCACGTCCGTACCCCGCAGTTCCTCCCCGATGTGCCAGTTGTGGATAAGTCCGTCGGCCGTGGCCTCGACCGCGACGGCCCCGTCCGCGGACTCGGCGCGCGATCGACGGGTCGCCGCGGCAATCAGCAGCCGATCCTGCTGGTCGACAACGGTTTCGGTCCATCCGTGCGAGTGCCCCGGTGCTCTGTGGTTCATCCCGTCTCCCCTCGTGATCCGCGGTCGGTGACCGGCGGCGATCGTCTCATACCGCGAAACGGCTGCAGTATCGTCCGGAACGGATCCGGGGGATGCGGACGGAGGGGGGTGTCATGGCGGAGATGTGGGTCGATCCGGGCCGGCTCGGCGAGACCGCGCGGACCGTGTCGGCGATCGGGGACGTGATCGCGGACGCGCGGGCGGGCACGGAGTCGGCGGCAACCGGCACCGGACTGCTGGGATCACGGGTGGGCCGGGCATGCGGGGCGGGATCGAGGGCGGTGTCGGACGTGCTGGCCGTCGTCGCCGGCCGGCTGCACGACTGGTCCGCGAGCACGGCGAGGGCCGCGGCCGGGTACGCGCGCGCCGACACCGCCGAGGCCGTTTCTCTCGTCGGACTCGTTGCGGGACTGCGGGGATCGGACGGCGGTCGGTGACGACACCGACGGTGTCGCTCGCGGAGTCGTGGGCTCCGTCGGTGTTGCGGGGTCAGGGCGCGCAGTGGCAGAGGTGCGCCCGTGTCGTCGACGCGCAGATCGACGGATACGTGCGGGCGGTGGACGGGGCGCGAGATCACTGGGGTGGCGTCGCCGCGGACGCGGCATGGGCGCGAGCCGGGGAGATCGGCGCGATCGCGACGCGGACCGCGTCGGCACTGCAGGCGGCCGCCGAAGCGGCGAATTCCGGTGCGGCGCAACTCGAGGGGGCGCGGGACGGCGTCCTCGCCACGGTCGCCGCGGCCCGGGCGGAGGGATTCGAGGTGGCGGACGACGGCGCCGTCGGTGTCCCGCCCGGGATCTTCCTGGCCGCACTGGGATCCGGGTCGGGCGCAGCGATGGCGACGGCGATACTCGACCACCGGGCGCGCCGGCACCAGACCATGATCCGGGCCGCACTCGGCGAACTCGCCGCGGCCGACGGCCGGGCGACGTCGCTGATCGCCACCGCGTTCGCCCAGCTTCCCCGCGCCGGTGATCCGGGCACCGGATGGGCCGGGGTGCAGACCGTTCCGCCGCCCCCGGACGGTGCGAGTGCGGAGGCGAACCGCACGTGGTGGGATGCGCTCACGACGGGGCAGCAGCGGATGCTGATCGAGACCACGCCCGCGAGCGTCGGCAACCGGGACGGTCTACCGGCCGCGGTGCGCCACCGGGCCAACGTCGATCGTCTGCCGGTCGAGCGGGCCGCACTGGAGGCGACGCGACGGGAGCTGTCGGATCGGGTGCGGAGCCCGAACAACCTCGAATCGCTCTTTGCGCGACAGCAACTCGTGGACGTCGGCCGGCGGCTGGCCGATATCGACACGGTACAGAGCGCGCTCGAGCAGCACCCGGACCGGAGGCTGTTGCTGTTGGAGGTGCGCTCCGGCGAGCAGGTTCACGCCGCCGTGGCGATCGGTGATCCGGACACGGCCGATCACATCGCGGTATCCACGCCGGGGCTGAACTCCACCGTGCGCGGGTCCCTCGGTTCGATGGCCGACGAGGCCGGGGCGCTGCAGCGCGAGTCGCGGATCCAGATGCGCGCCACGCCCGGACGCGAACACGAGACGGTCGCGACCATCGCCTGGGTGGGCTACGACACGCCGCAGATGTCGGGGAGCATCACCGACCGGATCGAGGGTGGACTGGCTGTGGCACTGGAGGATCGGGCCCGCGCCGGGGCGCGGGACCTCGCGCGGTTCTACGACGGCCTCGGCGTCGCGCACACGGGATCAGATCCGCACATCACCGCGATCGGGCACTCGTACGGTTCGGTCACCACCGGTCTGGCGCTGCGTGAACCGGGCCACCACCCGGTGGACGACCTGGTCGTCTACGGCTCCCCCGGCCTGGTCGGCGTCCGCTCGCCGAGCGATCTCGGACTGGTTCCGGGGCATGCGTACGAGATGACGGCGGACGGTGACGTGATCGCCCGTCTCAACCGGTTCGGCCCCGGACCGTTCGGCGGTGGACCGTACGCGACGGACGGTTTCACCCATCTCGCGACCGATGCCGCCACGACACCCGACGGAGTGACGCGCGACGGCGCGTCCGGCCACAGCGAGTATCCCCGGACGGGTGCCAACGGACGCCTGCGGACCAGCGGCTACAACCTGGCCGCGATCATCGCGGATCTTCCGGAGCGGGCCGTCACCACCTGAGTCGCCACCGCCGCGCAGCGGGTCCGCCGGCACTCGAGGCGCGTCGGGAATCGCCCACCTCCGAGCGGACAACCCGGGCGTATCGTCGAACCAGGTCCCGCCGAAAGGAAGGGAACGATGATTCGCCGCTGGAAGACTCTGCTCGTCGCGGCGGCCGTGCCGCTGCTCGTGACCTCTTGCGAAGACGAGACCGCTGCTCCCCCACCCGCGTCCGGCACGTCGACCACTTCCGAGACGTCCGTGACCCCCACCGATCGGATCTCCCCGGAGTACTGCCGGCAGAGCGAGCACCCGGGGTGCCCGCCGGGCGGCTACGTCGGATCCGCCGCCGTCCTCGCTCCGGACGGGAGCGGTCGGTACGTTCCGGCTCAGGGTTCCGGAGCCGGGTGACGCATCGTTCACGTAGCCCGGGTCGGTTCGCGTCGGCTCGGGTCAGTTCAACTTCGCCCGCATGAGGTAGACGTTGTAGCTGTCCCATTCCGACATCGTGAAGTACAGCTCGTCGGGTGTGGACCAGGGGTGCATGAAACCGCCGTACGTCTTCGGGTACTCGGTACTGTCGACGAGAGTCGCGCCGTCGGACCAGGTGCCCTGCGGACTCGACGACTGCCGCAGGAGGATTCGTCCGTCGACCTGGTCGAGGTAGCTCATGAGCCACCGCTGCCGATCGGCGTCGTAGCGCACGGACAGCTCGCCCGCGGGACCCGAGACGAGCGGTGTGGCGAGGTGTTCCACCACCGGGACCCAGTTGCCGTCGACCCAGTACTGGTACGCACTGGTGTCGAGTAGCTCGCCGGCGGGGACGCGGGCGAGGCCGATCATGCCCATCCGGCCGTTGGGGGTGCCGAACATGTACACGTGGTCGCCCTGCGGAACCATCGCGGTCACCTGGAACAGGCCCTGTCCGAAGATATTGTCCCACTGGGCATGTTGATCCTTGGT
The DNA here is from genome assembly GCF_003350365.1 of Rhodococcus sp. AG1013. Lineage (NCBI taxonomy): Bacteria > Bacillati > Actinomycetota > Actinomycetes > Mycobacteriales > Nocardiaceae > Rhodococcus > Rhodococcus sp. AG1013. The sequence goes on along the minus strand of NZ_QQAT01000005.1, from coordinate 117,668 downwards.
CCACGTCTGACCGTTGTCGTCGGAGTACGCGATGCCGCCGTGGTTCGTCACCCACATGCCGGGCTCGCCCCAGCGGCGCACCGACATGTAGCTCAGGTACTGGCGGGCGCCGATCGCGAAGCCCGACGTGGGGATGGCGGTGGTCTCCCAGTTCGCGATGTGCCGGGCGTCGATGATCTCGGCGGCGTGACAGCGACTGTCCTGCACCATGCTGTCGATCGTCATGCCGTCGGACAGATCGGTGTCGGTGCTGTGCCCGAGCACGCTGCTGCGCCAGTCCCGGCCGTTCGCACCGGGTGGCTGCCAGTCCGCGCCGAACGTGTCGCCGAACGCCACCGCGACCTCGCCGGGACGGCTCTCCCACGTGATGCCCAGGTCGGTGCCGTCGACCTGCCACCGCTTGTCGGTGCGGTTCTCGGATCCGGGCCCGGTCACCTGCGACACCAGACTCACCGCCCCCACAGCCGGGGTGCCGAGCGGTGCGGTGACGGGCCCGGGGTCGATCGTGCCGATGTCGAGCGGCGGTGCGGGCTGCGGATCCGGACCCGGGTCGCCGCCCGGCACCGGAATCGGGACGGTCTCGGGCCGCGGCTGGATCTGGATGCGCGGCAGGGTGATCGAACCGGATCCCGAACCCGAACCCGAACCCGAACCGGATCCCGAATCCGATCCCGAACTCGAGCCCGATCCCGAACCCGACGAACCGGGTGCGGCGTCCGGCCCGCCGGGATCGTCGGTCGCATCGGTGAGGTCGGGGCACGGGTCCTGGCAGGGGTCCGCCGGCAGGGGATCCTGCGCCACCCGGGTCCGGTCGGGGGCGGGATCGGGTAGTGGGACGGGGACGAACTGCGGGTACGGCAGCGGGACCCCGATGACGGGCGGGGACGTCGGCGGCGGCGGTTCCGGGTCCGGCGCCGACGGATCGAATCCCGCCTCGCCGCACGAGTTGGTGGGCCCCGTCGCGGGTTCCGCGAGTGCGGGGGCGGTGGTGAGCGCGAGGCCCGCGACCGTGACGGCGAGCATCGACGTCAGGCGTCTGATGATGGTTCACCCCTGGGCGATTGGTCCGAAACCGTTCACTACCTGGTGTTTCGAGGAAAGGTAGCACCGAGGTGCGGGGGTGTTCACCGACAATCCCGGTGACCGTGACGGAACCGTGTCACGTCGCGGTGCGTCCACAGAGGTATGGGATCACTCGAGTACTGGTTCGGCACGGGGGACGGTGCGACCACCACGTGGACCTCGTTGGCCGATCTCGACCTCGACGCCGACGGCGAGTTCGACGCGGTGCGTCTGGACTTCGACGGGGACGGTCTGTTCGACGACGCGATGTGGGACAGCGACGGTGACGGTGCTGCCGACCGCTCCGTGCTGGACGTCGGGGCGGCATCGGCGCGGTACTTCGCGGACCCCGTGCACGCCGGCGTCTGGGACCAGCAGGTCTCGCGGACACAGCAATCCGTGCACCCGGTCCCCGCGCCGCGGTCTCCCGCACCACCCGATCCGGCCGGGTGGCGGAGCATCGACTACGACGGTGACGGTGCGGCGGACGACGCGCTCGTCGACTTCGACGGCGACGGCGAACCCGACGTCGTGCTGGTCTCGACGCGGGATCCGGCCCGGTTCGACACGGTGCTGGTCGCCGAGGAGGATCCGGGCCGGATGTCGGTGCAACTCAGCGATACCGACACCGACGGCCGTGTGGACACCGTCCGGCGGGACGTGCGGTGACCGGTCAGTCGACCGTGCGGCGCGCGTTGCACGCGATCGCGACCAGGCCCAGCGTGTAGACGCCACCGGCCGCGAGGACCGGACCCAGCGAGTGGCCGTCGGGAGCGACCACCGTCGCGGCGGCGGCCACGGCAGCGCAGAAGGCGATGTTGAAGACGGTGTCCTGCAGCGCGAACACCTGGCCGCGGCGGTCGTCGTCGATCTCGATCTGCATCGCGGCGTCGCCGGTGAGCTTGACGGTCTGCCCGGCGAACCCGAGCAGGAACGCACCGGCCAGCAGCAGCGGCTGCGACAGCGTCGTGATCAGCGTGAACTGGACGACGGTTGCGAACGCGAGTGCGACGGTCACGGTGCGGGGGCGTCCGAGGCGGGGAATCAACCAGGGGGTGGCGAGGGCCGCGAGCAGCATGCCGGCGGCCGTCGCCCCCACGGCCACACCGAATCCGGCCAGGCCGCCGGGCAGCGCGCCACTCGACGCGGGGTCGCGCAGGATCAGCACCATCACAAGGGTGTTGACGCCGAAGGCGATGCGATGGGCGCCGATTCCGATCATCGCGGTGGTGACCCCGGGCGCCTGCCACACCGCCGTCGCGCCGGTGCGCAGGCCGGACAGGACGGCGGTGACCGTGCCTCGTGCGGTGGTGACGCCGTCCATGGGGCCCAGCGCGCGACGGCCGAATCCGTGCACCGCCCACGCGCCGATCACCGATCCGAGCGCCCCGACCGCCACCGCGACGCCGGAGCCCAGATCGCCCTCGCCGATCCCAGCGATCACGGCCACGGCCGTCCCTGCCCCGACCGCCGAGAACACCGATCCTGCCGTTGCGAGCACCGAATTTGTTGGTACCAGCCAACTTTGCCGCACCACATGCGGCAACGCGGCGGAGATGCCCGCGAGGACGAACCGGCTGACGCCGATCGCGGCGAGTGCCATCAGCAACAGCGGCGTCTCCCCGGCGCCCGCGATCAGCAGCGCCGAGATCAACAGGATCAGGCTGCCCCGGAGCAGATTCGCCCACAGCAACACCGCCCGCCGGTCCCAGCGGTCCAGCAGGGCGCCCGCGAACGGACCGATCACCGAGTACGGCAACAGCAGGACCGCGAATCCGGCGGCGATGGCGAGCGGTTCGGTCTCGCGTTCGGGATTGAAGAGGATGGCCCCGCCGAGCGCCGCCTGGAAGAGTCCGTCGCCGAACTGGCTCGCGAACCGGACCGCCGTCAGGCGGCCCAGCCCCGGTGAGTGCCGCAGTGTGGTGGCCGCGGAACTCCACGTCTGTCGGACAGACGACGGATTCCATGTGCGCACATGGTGACCCTATCGGGCGCCCGCCGTCGCCAACTCCTGCCGCCACCACCGGACCGTCACGGCCGCGGCCTCGTCCAACGGGGTGGGTGCGCGCCCGAGGACCTCCTCGCTGCGACGCGAGTCCATCACGAACGGCGCCTCGAACTGGTACAGCGTCTCCGCGAGCTCTCGGGTCGGGCGGTGCACCGTCCCGACCGCCCGCAGCGCCCACCCGGGCAGCGTGCCCACCGTGGGCGTCGGCACCTGCGCGGCCTTCGCGAACGCCTCCACCAGCTGTCGCTGGGTCACCGCAGGAGCGGTGGGCGCGTGCAGCACCGTGTTCCACCGGTCCGGATCGTGCGCTGCGGTGATCATGGCCGCCGCCAGATCGGGGACGTAGGTGAACGAGTGGGCGACGTCGGCGCGGCCCATCACCCGGATCGTCTTCCCCTTCAGCACCGGGGGCACCATCCGCTCGCCGGCATGCGCGGTCAGGACGTGCGGGCCGAAGAAGTCGGACGCGACGACGCTGACCGTCGGTGTGCGGTGCGCCGCGCGGGCCGCGAGTAGACGGGTGCGGACACCGAGCTTGCCGGTGGTCGCGTCGCGCGGGCCGTCCTCCGTCAGCGGGCCGTCCGGGCGGCCGTACGAGTACAGGCTCTCCGGGAACACCACGACCGCGCCGATCCGTCCGGCGGCGTCGAGCACCACCTGCTCGGCGGCGGGCAGTTCGCGTTCCCAGGCGCGGGCGTCGTAGGCGGATCCGTGGATGCAGTGGAAGACGGCGGTGGCGTCGTCGAGGGCGGCCGCGAGGGCGGTCGGGTCGGAGACGTCCACCTTGCGGCGCTCGATCCGCGGATGGTCCGGCCCGCTACCCGAGCGGGTGAGGACCCGGACGTCGTAGCCGGCGTCGGCGAGTTGTTCGGCGACCGTCCAGCCGACGGGGCCCGCACCGGTCACTACCTGCAGATTCGACATCACGTGCTCGCTTTCTCGAAGAGGATTTCGGAATCGAGAGCACTGCTCTCGTTTTCTACGATGCGCTCGGGTCGGGGCCATTGTCAAGAGCACTGCTCTCTTTTGTTGACAGTGCTCTCGTTTCTCGGGCAGGGTGGGTGCATGACGGTCACCCCCCGCGAACGCGCCCGCGAGCAGACGCTCGCCGAGATCACCCGCATCGGACGGGAGCAGCTGGCGACACAGGGCGCGGCCGCGTTGTCGCTGCGTGCCGTCGCGCGCGATCTGGGCGTCGTGTCGTCGGCGGTGTACCGGTACGTCGCGAGCCGCGACGAGCTGCTCACGCTGCTCGTGATCGATGGCTACACCGAGCTGGGTGCGGAGGTGGATGCCGCCGTCGATGCGCTGGCGGACGACGATCACCGCGGTCGGCTGCACGCGCTCTCCCACGCGGTGCGATCGTGGGCGATCCGGGAGCCCGCCCGCTATGCGCTGCTGTTCGGCAGCCCGGTCCCCGGCTATCACGCGCCGGCGGAGCGCACGACCGGTCCGGGTACGCGCGTGATCGTCGCGCTGGTCGGCATCATCGAGGGGGCGCACCGGGCGGATGCGCTGACACCGCTGTCGTCGTCGGCGCCGGTCGACCCGGGGCTGTCCGCCGACCTCGATCGGATCCGTGCCGAGATGGGCCTGACGGTGCCCGACGAGCTGCTCGCGCGCGGCGTCATGGCCTGGGCGGCGCTGTTCGGTGCGATCAACTTCGAGGTGTTCGGGCAGTACGGCGCCGACACCTTCGCTGATCCGGCGGCGCTCTTCGAGCACCACCTGACGGTGCTGGACCGGATCCTGGGGCTGGACTGAGCTGTCGGAACGTGGCCGACGACACGTCGACGACATACCCCTAGGGGTATAAAGTCGCGGGTGGAGAAAGGATCCCCCCCAGGGGGTCTGGAGTGAGCGAGCAGGGTGGCCCTAGGGTCGAACGTCGTGGGCATCTTTCGAAAGTCGTACGGAACGGTCGACGCGAGCAGGGCGCAGACCCTCGTCGAGGAGGGCGCGGTCCTGTTGGACGTGCGATCGCGTCCGGAGTGGGACGCCGGCCACGTGCCGGGTGCCACCCACCTGCCGCTGCACGAGGTGATCGACGACGGCATCGACGTGGTCGCGGGTCGACCCGTCGTCGTGATCTGCCGTTCCGGCGGACGATCGGCGAACGCGGCGCGTCAGCTGGCCCGGGCGGGCGCCGAGACCTACCTGGTGCGCGGCGGCATCGACGCCTGGCGCCGCGCCGGCCTCGCGATCACCACTCCGGACTGACCGTCACGTCACACGAGGAGTACACGAACATGGCACTGCCGAAGCATTCCGGTTGGACCGTCGAACGCATCGTCCCGCTGCTGGGTGGATCCGTGGTGGGCACGAGCCTGCTGCTCGGCCGCACGCACTCGCCCAAGTGGCGGGGTCTGACGGCGTTCGCGTCCGCGAATCTGGTGCTCTACGGGATCGTCGGCTGGTGCCCGATGAGCCTGCTGCTGCAGAAACTGGGTGTGCCGCGCGGTGCGTCCTGCTCGGTGCCCGCGCCGGGGACGGTCGCGCAGCCCGATCCCGACGCGGCGTAATTCGTTCGCGTTCGAATCTCCCGTCCGGGGCCCGTCGATGAGATGATGACCCGGTGGCGCACTCGGAGGAACCTGAGGACCGCACGGCCCCGGCACAGCCGGCGGTGCGGCCGGGCAGCCTGCTGGTGTCGTCGACGGACCTCGCCGAGCCGACGTTCCGGCGGACCGTTGTCTACGTGATCGAGCACAACGACGCCGGCAGTCTCGGCGTCGTCCTCAACCGGCCCAGCGACACCTCCGTGCAGGAGGTGCTGCCGCAGTGGACCGCTCTCGCCGCCAAACCGCAGGCGCTGTACATCGGCGGGCCCGTCACTCGTGACGCCGCGCTGTGCCTGGCGACGCTGCGGACGGGCGCCGACATCACCGGCATCCCGGGACTGCGCCGGATCGACGGCCGGGTCGTGATGGTCGACCTCGATGCCGACCCCGAGCCCATCGCTCCGGTGATCGAGGGCCTGCGGATCTTCGCCGGTTACGCCGGCTGGACGCTCGGGCAGCTCGACGCCGAGATCGAACACGACGACTGGATCGTGTTGTCGGCGTTGGCGTCCGATGTGATCAGTCCGCCCCGCGCCGACGTCTGGGGTCAGGTGCTGCGTCGGCAGCCACTCCCCCTCGCGCTCCTCGCGACGCACCCCATCGACATCGAGCTGAACTGACGCCACGCTCGCCCCGGGGAGCCCGCGCAGCGAAACGGACTACCCGGACAGCGCCTTTCGCAGCGCCGTGATCGCCAGTTCGCGGGCGACGACGGTGGCCCTGCAGTCGCGGAGGTTGTCGAGCATGAGGAAGTCGTGGACCATGCCGGCGACGCGGACCGCAGTGACGTCCACGCCCGCCGCGCGCAGCTTCGCGGCGTAGGCCTCGCCCTCGTCGCGCAGGACGTCGGTCTCGTCGGTGATCACCAGCGTGGTCGGCATCTCGGCGAGCCGCTGTGGGCTTCCCTGCAGCGTTGAGGCGTAGATGTCACCGCGCTGCGCCGGGTCGGGGAGGTACTGGTCCCAGAACCACTTCATGCCGTCTCGCCTGAGGTAGTAGCCGTCCGCGAACTGCAGGTACGACGCGGTCTCGAAGTTCGCGTCGGTCACCGGGTACAGCAGGACCTGCGCGGACAGCGCCACGTCGCGTCGGTCGGCCGCCATCAACGCCAGCACGGTCGCCATGTTGCCGCCGACGGAGTCACCGCACACGGCCATCCGGGAGGTGTCCAGGCGATGCTCGCGGCCCTGCTGCGCGACCCAGCGGGCCACGGCGTAGTTCTGTTCGATCTGGACGGGGTACTTCGCTTCCGGCGCCCGGTCGTAGACCGGGAACACCACCGCGGCGCCCGCACCGACGGCCAGTTCCCGAACCAGTCGGTCGTGCGTGTTCTCGTCGCCGAAGACTCAGCCGGCGCCGTGGATGTAGATCACGACGGGCAGATCGCCGGACGCGCCGGCCGGGCGGAGGATCCGGGTCCGCACGCGGCCGTGCGGTCCGGCGTGGACGTCCACCCACTCGTCCTCGACTTCCGGCCGGTCCACCCCGTCGCCGCTCTGCAGGTCGGCGAGGATCTTGCGTCCCTGCTCGGGTGGAACCTCGTAGATGCGGGGATGCGGTGAGGTCGCGTCCGCCAGTTCCTTTGCGGCGGTCTCCAGTACGGGTTCGGGCGGATCGGGCAGTGTGGACATTCGACTCTTCTCCTTCGCTCGGTACGGCACTCGGCTACCCGCGCCCCCGATCGGCCGAACCGTCCCCGGACCGTCGGCGGTCAGTGCGCGAAGTGCCGAGCCTCGGAGTGGATCGCGACGCCTTCGCGGTGCAGGTGCTTGCACACCTCGACGATGTCGTCGAACAGCAGACGCGCCAGGTCGGCGCTGAAGCCCTCACGGACCACCACGCGCAGTACCGCGACGCCCTCGGCATCGGCGGGCATCGTGTACGCCGGCACCTGCCAGCCGCGGGCGCGCAGTTCGTGCGAGACGTCGAAGACGGTGAACTTCGGCTCGTCGGACAGTTCGAACGTCAGCACCGGGATGGCCGAGCCGTCGCTGACCACCCGGAAGTCACCCTCCTCGGCGAGCTTGCCGGACAACCACATTGCGGTGCTGCGCAGCGACTTCATGATGTTGTGGTAGCCGCTGTGCCCCAGGCGCAGGAAGTTGTAGTACTGGCCCACAACCTGGTTGCCGGGGCGGGAGAAGTTGAGCGTGAACGTCGGCATGTCGCCGCCGAGGTAGTTCACGCGGAACACCAGCTCCTCGGGTAGATGTGCGGCGTCGCGCCAGATCACGAATCCGAGGCCGGGATACGTCAGTCCGTACTTGTGACCGCTGACGTTGATCGACACCACCCGGGGAATCCGGAAGTCCCACACCAGTTCCGGGTTCAGGAACGGAACCACGAAGCCGCCGCTGGCCGCGTCCACGTGCACCGGGATGTCGGGCCCGCCGTCCGCGGCCAGCGCGTCCAGGGCCAGCGCGATCTCCTCGACGGGCTCGAGTTCACCGGTATACGTGGTGCCGAAGATCGCGACGACGCCGATCGTGTTCTCGTCCACCGCCGCGGTCACCTGTTCGGGCGTGATCACGTACCGCCCCGGCTCCATCGGCAGATACACCGGTTCCACGTCGAAGTACCGGCAGAACTTCTCCCACACCACCTGAACATTGCTGCCCATCACCAGTTTCGGTGTGGACGCGTCCAGCCCGCCAAGTTTGCGGGCCTGCCGCCAACGCCACTTCATCGCGAGCCCGGCGAGCATCACCGCCTCGCTCGAGCCCAGGGTGGAGACGCCGGTCGCGGATGTCGGGTCGGTGTCGGACAGGTCCGGCGCGTTGAACAACGCGGCCACCATGTTGACGCAGCGCTGCTCGATCGCCGAGGTGGCCGGGTACTCGTCCTTGTCGATGAGGTTCTTGTCGAACGTCTCCGCCATCAGCGTCCCCGCCTCGGGATCCATCCACGTCGTCACGAACGTCGCGAGATTGAGGCGCGAACTGCCGTCGAGCATCAGCTCGTCGTGGATGAAGCGGTATGCGGCACGTGGATCCATCGAGTCGTGCGGCAGGCGCAGCGCCGGGACGGGGTCGGTCGCCAAGCGGCCGGTGTAGGCAGGCGCGATCAAGTCGCGGGATTCGCGGTGGTGATGGTTCTTCGACACGTTCGCCTCCGAAAACACAGCTGCTCGGGAAACGCCTGTACTGGAACTCGCTCCGTCTCCATTGAACCGGAACCGGGCCGAACGTGTGGGTGAACCGGATTCCGGTCAGGTCGTGACGGATTCCGGGTCGGTGCGTTTGGCGTACCGCTGCGCCAGTGCGGCGCAGACGATGAGCTGGATCTGATGGAAGATCATCAGCGGGAGCACGATCAGCCCGACGGGCTGGCCGGCGAACAGCACCGACGCCATCGGGAGTCCGGTCGCGAGGCTCTTCTTGGAGCCGCAGAAGATGATGACGATCCGGTCCGGCAGCGAGAAGCCGAGCTTCTTGCCCGCGAACGCCGTGATGCCGAGGACCGCGGCCAGCAGTCCGCAGCACACCGCGACCACAACGGCCACCTCCGCGACCGTGACGGTGCTCCAGATGTGCTCGTTCATGGACGCGCTGAACGCCGAGAACACGACCAGCAGGATCGACCCGCGGTCCACCAGCTTGGTGGGGGCGGCGTACTTGGTGAGCCAGTCGATGACGAGCGGGCGGATGAGCTGGCCGATCATGAACGGCAGCAGCAGCTGCAGCACGATGTCGATCACCGACGAGAAGTCGACGGTCGCCTCGCCGGTGGTGTTCATCAGCAGGATCACCAGCAGCGGCGTGACGAACACGCCGAGCAGGTTCGAGAACGACGCGCTCACGATCGCGCCCGCGACGTTGCCGCGCGCGATCGAGGTGAACGCGATCGACGACTGCACCGTCGACGGCACCAGGCACAGATACAGGATGCCGGTGTACATCTCGTCGGTGATGATCGTCGGCACGAGGATCCGCAGCGCCAGGCCGATCAGCGGGAACAGCACGAACGTCGACGCGAACACCACCGAGTGCAGCCGCCAGTGCTTGAGACCCTGCAGCGCCTCGGTCGGTGACAGGCGGGCGCCGTACAGGAGGAACAGGAGGCCGATCGCGATCTTGGTGGCCCAGTCGAGGACCGTCTGACCGCTGCCGGATACCGGGAACAGGCTGCCGAGGATTGCCACCGTGACGATGGCCAGGATGAATCCATCGATGTAGAACCTGCTCAGAAACTTCACCGGTCAACGGTATACGGAGCGAATTCGATCATGAAAGGCGTTCAACCCGTTAACTGCGATCGTGATTCGTGATAAGCAGGACGCATGTTCGATCCGATTCTCCTCAGGACATTCCTCGCCGTCGAGCAGACCGGCGGGTTCACCGCGGCCGCCCGGCACCTGGGTCTGCGCCAGTCCACCGTCAGCGGCCACATCGCCCGGCTCGAGCGGGCCGCGGGTCGCGCCCTGCTGAGCCGCGACACCCACACCGTCGAACTCACGGCGGACGGCACCGCGATGGTGGGGTTCGCCCGCTCGATCCTCGACGCCCACGACCGGGCCGGCCGGTACTTCGAGGGATCGACACTCACCGGACGGCTGCGGTTCGGGGCCGCGGAGGACCTGGTCGCGAAGGGACTGCCGCAGATCCTGCGGGACTTCCGGCGCACCCATCCGTTGGTGGACCTGCAGCTCACGGTGGGGCTGAGTCGCACGGTGCACGCGCAGTTGCGGTCCGGCGATCTCGACCTCGCGTTCGTGATGCGTCGGCCCGGCGAGACACACGGCGATCTGGTGTGGCGGGATCGGCTGGTGTGGGGTGGGACGGCGGAGTCGGAGTGGGATCCGTCGGCGCCGGTGCCGCTGGTGGCCTATCCCCCGCCCAGCATCACCCGCGCGTGCGCGCTCGGCGCGCTCGAGACGGCCCGCCTGCCCAGCCGCATCACGTGCCTGGCCAACAGCCGGACGGGGCTGCGCGCGGCCGTCCTGGCCGGGCTGGGTTTCATCGTGCACGCGCAGTCGCTGCTGCCGACCGAGCTGCGACCGGTCGGCGAGCGGTTCGGGCTCCCGGACCCGGGAGACGTCGAGTTCGTGCTGCTGGGCCGGGCCAGCACGCCCAGCGATCCGGAGGCGGCCCTGATGGAGGCGATCCGGGCGTCGGCGCTGTGATCCTCAGGATCGCGCGAATCGCCGATCGGCCAGCGTGTTGAGCGCGCCGGCGATCTCCTCCGCCTTCGGGGTGGTGACGGTGAGCCGGTGCCCGCACGCGAAGGTCACCACGACGGCCGGCCCGGTCCGGGTGACGACGCCGTAGTTGCCGCGGCCCTTCGTCTTGAGACCCCAGCCGCCGAAGTCCTGGAACGGCCGGACCTCGTCGACCTCGGCGCCGAGGACCTCGTCGGTGCCGTACTCGATCGCCGACATCCCCAGGTTCTGCACACGGATGCTGTCGGCGTCGACGACGACGCGGAACTGCAGGAGCGTGACCAGCAGCAGCACCGCGGGCAGGAACAGGGCCAGGGGCCACCACGCCCCGGCCAGGTAGGACACCCCGATCGCGGGCGTGGCGACCACCAGCGCGACCCCGGCGAGCCCACCGGCGCTCATGCCGACCTGGTCGGTGATCGGGAGCTCGACGGCGCCGCGGGGCAGGACGGTGGCGGGGGGCTCGGTGGCGACCGTGCGGACGCGGTGGTCCCGCAGCAGCGACGCGCCGAGCAACCCGACCACTGCGCCGAGGGCAGCCCCCACACCGATCGCGGTGGTGGGCAGCGGGGTGTCGACCACCGACGTCGCGTCGAGCTGCCCGACGATCATCGCGACCTCGACGGCGAGGATGAGGCCGACGACGACGAGTCCCACCAGCAGCATCATCCGGCGCATCATCAACTGGGCCTGTGCGAGCGCCGCGATCGCGCAGCAGCCGCCACCGACGAGCAGCAGGATCAGGGCGACCATCCACGCACTCGACGTGGGGCTCATGAAGCCGTCGGGCGTGCCACCGTCGCCGGACCAGTGCGTGGCGATCTGCTCCGGCAGTCGGGACTCGAGCATGTACGTCAGCACGATGCCCGCGGCGGCCGCCAGCACGGGGACGCCGATACCGAAGACGGCGCCGGCCGGATCGATCACGCGCGCCGGCGCGGGTGGCGGGAAGGGGTCCGGTGTGGGTGTGGTCACACACCGGATTCAATCAGGCCCGGCGGATCAGGCGGGTTCGCACGCGCCCTTGAGGCTGCAGGCGCCGCAGGATGTGCCGCAGCCACTGGTGTCGGGCACCGCGCCCGCGGCCTTGGAGCCGAGCGCGCCACCGGCCGCGACGGTGAACAGGGCCCCGGCGATCACGACGATCGTCGCGATCACGCCGGCGACGGTGGGCAGGATCAGGATGGCGAGCCCGCCGATGGCCAGCACGCCGGCACCGCCGAGCATGCTCGGGGCCGCGACCTTGTTGGCCAGGGCAAACGTCTCGTCGTCGCGCAGCGACTGGGGGGTGCGCACACCGGCCCAGCGGTTGCGCGTCAGGCGGCCGGTCAGTGCGGCGGCGCCCAGACCGGCGAGGGCGAGAGCGGCGACGAAAAGCACGACAGCGACGATGACCACGCCTACACGATACGACCCGGTCGCGCGGGCCGGTGTTGCTGGGTGTTCGGGGGGACCGCGGACGCTTTACCCTGGTTGACGGAATTCCCGTCATCCAAGTAGATAGCGACCACAGTGACCGAGCCAGTTCAGCAAGCCTCATCCCCCGACGACTCGACGCCGCAGCACCGCTACACCGCGGAGCTCGCCGGCCGGATCGAGCAGCGCTGGCAGGACCTGTGGAGCGAGCGCGGGACGTTCAACGCCCCCAACCCGGTGGGCCCGCTGGCCGGTGACGTGCCGGCGGACAAGCTGTTCGTGCAGGACATGTTCCCGTACCCGTCGGGCTCGGGTCTGCACGTCGGCCACCCGCTCGGCTACATCGCGACGGACGTCTTCGCGCGCTACCACCGGATGCAGGGCCACAACGTCCTGCACACCCTCGGTTACGACGCGTTCGGTCTGCCGGCCGAGCAGTACGCGGTGCAGACGGGCACGCATCCGCGCACCACGACCGAGGCCAACATCGCGAACATGCAGCGTCAGCTGCGCCGACTGGGCCTTGGTCACGACGAGCGCCGCTCCGTGGCGACGACGGACGTCGACTTCTACCACTGGACCCAGTGGATCTTCCTGCAGATCTACAACGCCTGGTACGACACGGCGCAGGGCAAGGCCCGCCGCATCTCCGAACTCGAGGCCGAGTTCGCTTCGGGTGAGCGCACTCTCGACGACGGCCGTGGCTGGGCCTCGCTGGATGCCGTCGAGCGCAGCAAGGTGCTGGACTCGTACCGCCTGGTCTACCACTCGGATTCGATGGTCAACTGGTGCCCCGGTCTGGGCACCGTGCTGGCCAACGAGGAGGTCACCGCGGACGGCCGCAGCGAGCGCGGCAACTTCCCGGTGTTCCGTAAGCACCTGCAGCAGTGGATGATGCGGATCACCGCGTACTCCGACCGCCTGGTCGACGACCTCGAGTACCTGGACTGGCCCGAGAAGGTCAAGTCCATGCAGCGCAACTGGATCGGGCGCTCGCACGGTGCGCAGGTGAAGTTCGCCGCGCGGTCCGAGCGAAGCGACGGGGGTTCGGCACAGCATCACGACATCGAGGTCTTCACGACGCGTCCGGACACGCTGTTCGGTGCCACGTACGTGACGCTGGCCCCCGAGCACGAGCTGGTGGACCGGCTGGTGGCGGCCGAGTGGCCCGAGGGCGTCGACCCGCGCTGGACCGGGGACGCGGCCACGCCGGCCGAGGCCGTCAAGGCGTACCGCGAGTCGATCGCCGCGAAGACGGACCTCGAGCGGCAGGAGAACAAGGAGAAGACCGGCGTCTTCCTGGGCGTCTACGCCGTCAACCCGGTGAACGGGCACAAGCTGCCGGTGTTCATCGCCGACTACGTGCTCACCGGCTACGGCACCGGCGCGATCATGGCCGTGCCCGGCCACGACCAGCGCGACTGGGAGTTCGCGACCGCGTTCGGTCTCGACATCGTCGAGGTCATCGGCGGCGGCGATCTGTCCGAGGCGGCGTTCACCGGTGACGGACCGCTGGTGAACTCGGAGTACCTGAACGGCCTGAGCGTCGCGGACGCGAAGAAGGCGGTCATCGAGCGCCTCGAGGCGGAGGGCGTCGGCAAGGGCACCATCCAGTACAAGCTGCGCGACTGGCTCTTCGCGCGTCAGCGTTACTGGGGCGAGCCGTTCCCGATCGTGTACGACGCCGACGGTGTCGCGCATCCGCTGCCGGAATCGGCTCTGCCGGTGGAACTTCCGGAGGTCGAGGACTACGCACCGGTGTCGTTCGATCCCAACGACGCCAGCTCCGAGCCCTCTCCCCCGCTCGCCAAGGCGTCCGACTGGGTCGACGTCGAACTGGATCTGGGCGACGGCCTCGAGGACTACCGCCGCGACACCAACGTGATGCCGCAGTGGGCCGGCAGCTCGTGGTACCAGCTGCGCTACATCGATCCCACCAACAGCGAGCAGTTCGTTGCGCCCGAGAACGAGGCCTACTGGACCGGTCCGCGTCCGGACATCCACGGCCCCAACGATCCCGGTGGCGTCGACCTGTATGTCGGCGGTGTGGAGCACGCGGTGCTGCACCTGCTGTACTCGCGGTTCTGGCACAAGGTGCTGTTCGACCTGGGCTACGTCAGCTCGAGCGAGCCGTACCGCCGCCTGTACAACCAGGGCTACATCCAGGCGTACGCGTACACCGACGAGCGCGGCGTCTACGTGCCGGCCGCCGAGGTGACCGAGGAGGACGGCAAGTTCTTCTACCAGGGCGCCGAGGTCAAGCGCGAGTACGGAAAGATGGGCAAGAGCCTCAAGAATTCCGTTGCGCCGGATGAGATCTGCGACGAGTACGGTGCCGACACGCTGCGCGTGTACGAGATGGCGATGGGTCCGCTGGACACGTCCCGTCCGTGGGCGACCAAGGACGTCATCGGTGCGCACCGCTTCCTGCAGCGCGCGTGGCGCGTCGTCGTCGACGAGGAGAGCGGCGACCTGCGCGTCACCGACGCGGAGCCGTCCGAGGACACACTGCGGGCGCTGAACAAGGCGATCGCCGGTGTCTCCGAGGACTACGCGGCGCTGCGCGACAACACCGCTGTCGCGAAGCTGATCGAGTACACCAACCACCTCACCAAGGAGTACCCGGGCGGCGCCCCGCGGTCGGTGGTGGAGCCGCTGGCGCTCATGCTCGGTCCGATCGCACCGCACCTCGCGGAGGAACTGTGGTCGCGTCTGGGTCACACCGAGTCGCTCGCGCACGGTCCGTTCCCGACCGCCGACGAGAAGTGGCTGGTCGAGGACACCGTCGAGTACCCGATCCAGGTCAACGGCAAGGTCCGCAGCCGCATCAGCGTCGCCGCCGACGCGGCCCGTGAGGACATCGAGAAGATCGCCCTCGCGGACGAGAAGATCGTCGCGCTGCTGGACGGCAAGGATCCCCGCAAGGTGATCGTCGTGCCCGGCAAGATGGTCAACGTCGTTCTCTAGCCCACCCGCGTTTTGCGCACTTTTCGCTCCTGAACCCTCCGGGATTCAGCGATAAGTGCGCAAAACGCGATGGATGGCGCTCAGCACTCGTCGGGTGCGGGCTGTCCCTGGAAGAGGGCGTCGACCCAGTCGAACGCCCCGGGGTTGCCGATGGCCTCGCCGAGCAGGTGCTCACCGGGCACCTGCCGGTACACGGCACTGACGCCCAGTCCGCACTGCTCGTCGTACAGGTTGCGGGCACCGAGGGCGGGGATCCACCAGTCCTGCCCGCCGTTGTAGATGTACAGCGGGGTACCGGACTTGATGTCCGCCATCTTCGTGATGTTGTAGATGTCGTGCGCGACAGGGGAATTCAGCGCATCCTTGATGTTCGCGAGTGCCTCGACGGGTGCGTTCAGGAGGCCGATCACGCCGAGGTTGCTCACGCACATGTCCTTGATGGTGGAGATGCCCAGCCGCTGCCCCAGACTGTTGATCAGGGGCAGGATCTGGGTCCGCTCCCGCGAGATCCCCAGCACCGCCGCGAGGAAGAGCCCACTGGCGAGGTTGCCGTTCATGGTGCGCCCGAGCATCTCGAAGTCGGCGGGCACGCCGCCGAACGCGGCACCGACGATGTCGGGGGCCAGTTCGGGTGCGTACGAATCGATCAGCTTGACCGCGCCGTGCGTCGCGATCGCTCCGCCGGAGTAGCCCATCATCGCGAGTTTGCTGCTGCCGAACTCCGCCGGGTACTCGTTCCGGATGCCGCGGATGGTGTCGAGGACGGCGTGCCCGGCGACGTACGGTTCGGCGTACGCCATCTGCGGGCCCTCATGGTCAGGGATGAGAACCGCGTAGCCGCGTTCCTCGGCCTTCGTCGTGACGGGTCGGAGGAAGTCGAAGGGGTTGGTCGATGGTGTGATCCCGTTGGCGAGGGTGTGGGAGGGGGTGCAGGCCCGCCCGAGGCCGTTGATCGGCACGTTGTTCACCAGGATCGGACGCGGGCCGGGACCGGTCCAGTCCACGGCGGGGATGACGAGGGTCGCGGTAGCGAACGACGGCGCACCCAGCGCGTCGGTGGACTTCACCTTGATCTGCCGTACCTCGCGCACCGGCCCGAGCGGGAGTAGACGGGCGACCGGCGTGACGTCGCGGGTCTCGATGACCTGGCCGTTCGTCATGCCGGGCAGGCCGGGCGGGTACTCGTCGAAGAACGGATCGCCGATCGGCGAGGGCTGCATCTCCTGGTGCAGCGTATCGAGCTGCGGGGGCGCCAGATCCGGTGGCGACACCGACGAGTCCACCGAACCCGGTATCCAGGAACCGAACGCGGACCGGGCGAGTGACCCCGTCCCCCACGAGCCGGTGATCGGCGTCGTGCCGTTGGACCCGGTGCCGTCCGAGCCGGTGCCGTCGGTGAGCGACCCGGGTCCGATGAATCCCTGTCCGGCCGCACTGCCGGTCGATCCCACTCCGCCGATGCTGGTGTTCGGCAGCGCACTGCCGCTCGATTGGGCCGCGGCTGTGCCTGCGGTACCACCTCCGACCACGACACCCACCGCGAGTGCAGCGACGAGTATCCGGCCCCAGAAACCCCCGTACTGGATTGGCATGCGCGGGACGCTAGCACCGGATTGTCGCGGCTCGTGCGGCTTCGGCGCTATGTCGGGAGTGTCCGGTGGGCGGGACCGAGCGATGTGTCGGGTGTGTGAGCCGGGATACGCTCGCCGCCGAGAAATCCCTGAAATTCGTTCCACGAGCAAAGGTTCAGCGACCATGGCAACCGCAGAAGACATCAAGAACACCGTCGCCTCGTACATGAAGGCACTCGAGAGCAAGAGCGCCGACGCCGTCGCCGCCCTGTTCGCCGAGGGTGCCACTGTCGAGGATCCGGTCGGCACCGAGCCCAAGCGGGGCGTCGAGGAGATCCGCGCCTTCTTCAAGGCGATCGAGGCGATGGACCAGACCGCGGAACTGCTGACGGTTCGCGTCGCGGGCAACAGCGCCGCCTTCCACTTCCGCACCGTCTCGAAGGTCGGCGACACCATCTACGTCATGGAGCCCATCGACGTCATGACGTTCGACGACGACGCCAAGATCACCAGCACCCGCGCGTACTGGGCGCAGGAGGACATGATCGTCAGCTGACGAGACGGCCAACGCCGCTCCGCTGTCGGTGGGGTGTGGCCCGGTGTCCAGGTGACGCCGGACCACACCCCACAGTCGTTCGTACGGGCCGACGCGGGTGCCGCTCCCCCGGGCGCGCGCGGCACCGCCGGGTTGTATATACAAGACTGGACAAGTAATGGCGGGAGATGTCACCGGAGGAACTGTGAACGACGGACCGTACTCGCTCGGGGCGCCGGCGCGTCGCACCACTCGCGACGACCGGGTGTCGGTGCGCTGGCGCAACGGTCAGGGCACCACGCAGGTGGTCGCCGAGACCGATCTGTGGCGGGTGAGCATCGCCGACGAACCGACGTCGTCGACCTTCTCGGTGATCGACGGATTCGACCGACTGTTCATGCCGATCGGTGCGGTCCCGATCGAACTGACCGGAGCTCCGTTCGGGCCGGGGGCCGACCCGGACGCCCCGGACGCCGCGGCCGGCGTCGTGCGCCACGTCGTCGCGCCGCTGCAGACGATCGCATTTCCGGGCGAGTGGGCGCCGGGGTGCCGCGTGGAGGCGCCCACTCGGGCGTTGAACGTCATGGTGCGGCGTGGCGCGGCCACGGCGACGATGCGGTTCGGGGAGCCGCCCCGGGCCGCCGATCCCGCTGCGCTGGTCGTTCTCGTCGATCCGGTGACGGAGGAGGCCGTGCTGCTCCCGGCCGGGTGTCTCGACGCCTTCGAGATGACCGATCCCTGCGCGATCCTCACCATCACGACGTGACGGTGACGGCCGCCCTCACCTCGATACGGGTCGCAGCACGATCTCGGTGGGGTGCGCGTCCCGGGGCGTCTCGACGGCGTTCCCGACCGCACCCGTGACCGGGGTGCTGAGAGTCCGCCTCTCAGGCCGACTTGGTTTCGTGCTGGTGTGCAGCCCATTTCGTTGGACTCGTGCCGAACTGTCGACGGAACCAACGCGAGAAGGCACTCAAGTCCGAGAACCCTAGTTCACCCGCTATGTCGGTGAGGCTACGGTCGCCACGTGTGATGTACCGTCGCGCGAGATCTGAGCGCACGGAATCGACCACGGACGAGTAGTTTTCGCCCGCCTGTGACAGGTGTCTGTGCAGGGTACGCCGGTCCATCCCGAGACTGCGCGCGATCCGGGCGGCAGTGCACCTTCCGCCCGGCAGAAGCGCCTCGATCATCTCGCGTACCCGTCCGACGGCGGAGGCATCTTCCGGCGGCGCGAGCAGGTCCAGGTACTGCCTTGCATAGGGCTGGAACATCGGGTCCGACAATGGGTTGACGGAGTCCAGATCGCTCGAGTAGAGCACGAAACCGTTGAAGTCCTGTTCGAATGCGACGTCCGCCCCGAAGGCGCGGTGATGGACATCGAGCGTGGTCGGTGCTTCGTGGACGAAGCACGTGGACAGTGGTCGCCAGCCGTCCGGGAGAAACGCGCTGAGAATCCGGGCCAACGACGCGATGACCAGTTCGATGGATTGGCGGCCGAGTGTCATCCCGGGTGCGGGCTCGATCCGCAGGGAGGCAAGGCCGTTCAACTCGACGAGCAGAATCTGAATCGCCTCGTTGTGTACCCGCATGTGACGCAGTATGAGCGCGATCGCGCTACGGACGTCTGGCTCTTCCCTGGCGGCCAAACCCACTGCTCCGAGTATCGACACCCCCCTGCCGTCCGCCATCTTGACCGCGAAGTCCACACAGGACGTTGCCAGAGCGGTTCGCTCCAACAATTCGTCGACTCGCTCCGCGGGAAGCCATGTATTCGGCGTGGCCAAGGCCGTCGGGTCGATGCCCACGGCACGCATGAACGGATCTGGGTCCGCGCCGAGAGACTGCGTCAACTCGACGTACCCGGTCAGCGCCGAACTCCGCACCTTCACCACTGTCATCGATTGCCCCTGCCCCTGTCCCAAGCTGCCAAAGAATTCGTCCCAACGGGACAAGTGTTCTCGCCCCAATCCGTATAGCGTGACCTGTGTCACCGCAGTTGTCGAATCGGTCAGCGCGGTCGCTTTCGCTGGGCGATCCCCAGCGTGCAAAACGCCCGGCACGGCCTGACGCACAGCCTTCGGTTCACTGCCGTTCGTGCCGACCCGTACGTCGAGCAACCACAGCCAGGTTCAGGACCGCAGCGAGGCTTCCGGACTGGCAATTCCGGACGCGTCGCCCCAACGCGCCCTTCACGAACAGGAGTACGCATGGAACTGGAGTCCCAGGCGCCCACGCCAACCGCAGAGGTACCCGGCGCAGGCGCCCGCTCGAAGATCTATCCGTGGGTGGTCTTCGCCCTGATCCTCGGTCTGATGATGTCGGACTACATGTCCCGCCAGGTTCTCAGTTCGGTCTTCCCCGTCCTGAAAGCCGAGTGGGACCTGTCGGACTCGCAACTGGCAGCCTTGACCAGCGTTGTGGCTCTGATGGTCGGTGTGTTGGCGCTACCTATGTCGCTGGTGGCCGACCGTTGGGGCCGCGTCCGCAGCGTCGTCCTCATGGCCGGCCTGTGGAGTGTCGCGACCGTTCTGTGCGCGGCGGCGGGAAACTACACTCAGTTGCTCGGCGCGCGATTTCTGATCGGGTTCGGCGAGGCCGCTTACGCGAGTGTCGGTATTGCGGTGATTCTGGGAGTCTTCTCCCCTCGACTGTATGCCTCGCTCAGTGGCTCCGTCATCGGTGCAGGGTTCTTCGGCTCGGTCGTCGGTGTCGCGCTCGGCGGAGTTCTCGCGGATCGACTCGGTTGGCGTGGAGCGTTCTTGATCATGGCCGCCTTCGGCCTGTGTCTGGTCGTCCTGTTCCGGATCGTCGTCAACGAGCAGCGACTGGCGCGTTACGCCACGGATCAGCCGATCTCGGAGGCGGGCGCTTCCCAGGGCAAGCGCGCGCCCATTTCGAGTCTGTTGACGAACGCCTCTCTGACATGTGCTTATGTCGGTGCGGGAATCCAGTTCTTCGTCGCAGGCGTCCTGCTCGCCTGGCTTCCCAGCTACTTCAACCGCTATCACGACATGTCCGCCGCCGACGCGGGGTTGGCGGCATCGGTCTTCGTGCTCCTGATCGGTGCGGGAACGGTGCTCTGCGGCATCGCCGCCGACCGGATCGGGCGACGACGACCCGAACGCAGGTGGAGTGCAGCGATCGCGTACGGCGTCATCTCGATGGTGTGCCTGATGATCGGATTCCAGCTCGACAACGGACCCCTTCAGATGACCTTGATCGGTATCGGAGCATTCTTCTGCTCCGGATTCACCGGCGCCACAACGGCAGTCGTCGCGAGTCTGTCCCATCCGTCGATCCAGGCTTCGGCTTTCGGTGTCGGCACACTCGCCAACAATGTCTTCGGTCTGGCGCTGGGGCCACTCGTCATCGGGCTGCTGTCCGATCGCCTGGGTCTACTCGGCGCGTTGCAGTGGGTTCCAATCGCATCCGTCTTCTCGATCGCGGTCTTGGGCCTCGGCCTGAAGCTGTACCCCGCTGGTCTCCGCAAGCTTGCTTCAGTGGAGTTGAAGAAGCCCAAGGAGACATCCGAAGCCCCAGCCGACACCCTCGTGTCCCAGGCCTAGATCCGATCCCTCTCCGCACTCTAACCACCTCGGTACGTGCTGTGCGGATGTGACTTTCACCGATCCATCAAGAGGAGACAATAGAAATGCAGCTACTCGACAAGGTTGCGGTCGTGACCGGAGCGGCACAGGGTTTGGGCCGGTCGATCGCGCTCGCCTTGGCGCAGGAGGGCGCGGACGTTGTTCTGTGTGATCTGCAGGAGGATAAGCTGGCGGAGGTTTCCGCCGAGATCGAGGCTCTGGGTCGCAAGAGCCTGGCACTGCGCTGCGACGTCTCCTCCAAGGAGCAGGTCGTCGAGACGTTCGCTCGCGCCGCGGAGCAGTTCGGCACCGTCCACATCCTGGTCAACAACGCCGCCCGGGTGCCGAACTCCCCGGACGACGAGGCTCGTCGCAACAAGCACTACGCCTACGTCACCACCCCGATGGAACGCCAGTCTCTCGGGATCACCAGCAGCCTCACCGACGACGACTGGCTCAAGTGGTGGGACGTCAACGTCCACGGCGTCTTCTACTGCACCCGTGAAGCATTGAAGTTCATGGAGCCTCAGGGCTACGGGCGCATCATCAACATCGCGTCGGTCGCCGGCACGTCCGCGGCAAGTACGCACAGCCCTGGCTACTCGGCCAGCAAGGCCGCCGTGGTGAGCCTGACCAAGACGGTCGCCCTCGACGTCGCCGGCGCCGGCATCTACGTCAACGCCATCGCCTGTGGCGGCGTTCTTACCCCTCCCTTCCAGGCTTACATCGACAACGCCACCGAAGAGCAGAGGCGCAGCCTGTACCAGATCATGCCCGTCGGCCGTCTGGGCAAGCCTGAGGAATACGCCTCTCTCGCCGTCTATCTCGCCGGCGACAACCACTACCTCGTCGGCCAGATCATCAGCCCCAACGGCGGCGCTGTCATCTAACCGCCACCAACCGCAATCCACATCGAAAGACCCCTCTCACCAGAGTTTTCGCCCCAGACAGGAGCTACACAATGCACTTCCATGACGATGCACTCTTTCCGGAGAACCAGGAGAAGTTGGTCATCACGGCGGCGCCGTACGGTCCCGAGTGGGAGCCGGACGACTTCCGCGAGGATCTGCCGTTGACGATGGATGAGCACGTCCAGCAGGCGGTGGACTGCTACGAGGCCGGCGCGTCCGTACTGCACATCCACGTTCGTGAACTCGACGGCAAGGGCTCAAAGCGGCTCTCGAAGTTCAACGAACTCCTCGGACGGCTCCGCGAAGCGGTTCCCGAGATGGTCTTGCAGGTCGGCGGATCGATTTCGTTCGCGCCGGAAGGTGAAGGCGCCGAGGCGAAGTGGCTCTCCGATGACACCCGGCACATGCTCGCCGAGCTCGACCCCAAGCCGGACCAGGTTACGATCGCGATCAACACCAGCCAGATGAACATCGCGGAGCTGTTGACCGCGGACGACATCGCGGGCACATCCCTGGCGCGTCCGGAACTGCAGGAGACGTACCGGGAGATGACGATCCCGGCCGGACCGGCCTGGGTTGAGGAGCACCTGCGTCGCCTACAGGCCGCCGGCATCCAGCCCCTGTTCGCGCTGACCGGCATCACCGGCCTCGAGAGCGTCGAGCGGCTCATCCGTCGCGGGGTCTACACCGGCCCGCTGAACGTGACCTGGACCGGCATCGGTGGCGGCATGGAGGGCCCGAACCCGTACAACATCATGAACTTCATCCAGCGCGTCCCGGACGGAGCTGCCCTGACCCTGGAGTCCCTCATGCGCAGCGTGCTGCCCGTCAACACGATGGCGATCGCGATGGGCCTGCACACCCGCTGTGGCAACGAGGACACCATCTGGGGCCGCAAGGGCGAGAAGGTGACCTCGGTTCAGCAGATCCAACAGTTGGTGCGCATCGCCGGTGAACTCGGACGCGAGGTCGCCACCGGCAAGGACGCCCGCGACATCTACAAGATCGGCACCACCTACGCGGACGCCGACGAGACCCTCGCCAAGCTCGGCTACGCGCCGAACCGTCGCCCGGGGCAGGTCGGATTCACCCACCACGCCTAGCGCACCGGCTTGTTGCACAGCGGGGCACGGAACCGACTTTCGTGCCCCGTGTCCGGGTGATTCTTCCGGACACCCGGCCCTGCCGTGATCAGTGCCGGATCTACGGCCGTCGAGTAATGCCCATCCCCGATCTAGGAGTTTTACGTGATCAATGGCTTGACCATGGATGACTACCCGTTGTCGCTGACCGCTGTGGTCGAGCGCGCCGAGCGTTTCCACAGTGGAAAGGACGTCGTTTCTCGTCGCCCCGACGGCAGCATTGCCCGGACCACTCTCGGGGCGTGTGCGCGGCGGGCGCGGCGGCTTGCCACCGCGCTGGCCGGTCTCGGTATCGGGGACGGTGACCGGGTGGCGACGCTGTTGTGGAATCAAGCGGAGCACCTCGAGATGTACTTCGCGGTCCCGGCAATGGGGGCGGTAGTCCACACACTCAACCCACGCCTGCATTCCGACGAGCTGGCCTTCATCGTCGGGGATGCGCAGGACCGGGTGATCGTGGTCGACGAGTCCCTGCTCGAGGTGTTCGACGGGTTCCGGTTCACGCACCAGTTCGACCATGTCATCGTCGTCTCCCATGGCGGTGCGGCACCGGCAGGAATGCTCGACTACGAGACCCTGATCGATGAGGCCGAACCGATGCAGTGGCCTGTTCTCGACGAACGCCAAGCCGGCGCGATGTGTTACACGTCCGGCACCACCGGTCGACCGAAGGGCGTCGTGTACTCGCACCGGGCGCTGGTGCTTCATTCGATGGCCGCGGCACTGCCCGATGCTCTGGGCGTCTCGGTGCAGGACACGCTGCTGCCGGTGGTGCCAATGTTCCACGTCAACGCGTGGGGTCTGCCGTACGCAGCGGCGCTGCTCGGCGCGCGGCTCGTTCTACCCGGACCGAAGTTGGACCCGGTCAGTGTGCTCGACCTGATCGAGGCCGAGAAGGTCACCATGACTGCGGGGGTGCCGACGGTGTGGATGGCGATGCTCGACGCACTCGACTCCGAACCGCATCGTTGGGATCTGCGTCATCTCGACCGGTTGATCGTCGGTGGAGCGGCGGCGCCGCGCAGCCTGCTGGAGGGGTATGACCGTCACGGTCTGACCGTCGTCCAGGCGTGGGGAATGACCGAGACCGCGCCGGTCGGTACCGTCAGCCGCCTCCCGGTGGATCTGCGGGAAGCTGCGGCCGACGAGCAGTATGCGTTCCGGGCCAGGCAGGGCGTCGCGATGCCGTTCTTCGACATCCGAGCCCGGAACGAAGACGACGGATTCATCGAGTGGGATGACGTCGCCATGGGTGAGCTGGAGGTTCGGGGACCCTGGGTGGCGGCTTCCTACCACAATGGTTCGGGCGCAGACAGTTTCACGGCTGACGGCTGGTTCCGCACCGGAGACATCGTCCGCATCGACCACCGCGGCTGCATCCGGATCTGTGACCGCTCCAAGGACCTGGTCAAGTCCGGCGGCGAGTGGATCTCCTCGGTCGATCTCGAAAACCACCTCATGGCACACCCGTCGGTGGCGGAGGCCGCGGTGATCGCCGTGCCCGATCTGCGGTGGGGTGAGCGTCCGTTGGCGGTGCTCGTGCTCCGGGACGGCCAGACCGCGGACCCGGAGCAGCTCCGTGAGCACCTGTCAGGTGAGTTTGCACGGTGGCAGCTACCCGAGCGGTTCGAGTTCGTCTCCACCATTCCCAGAACGGCTACCGGCAAGTTCAAGAAGAGGGATCTGCGCGAGCAATTCACCGCATGATCCAGCGGTCGTGAATATCCGAGGCAGATGCGGGAGCGGCCAGTCAGTGCTTACTCGGCATCGGTCGCAGCACGATCTCGGTGGGGTGCGCGTCCCGGGGCGTCTCGACGGCGTTCCGGACCGCACCCGCCACCGTTTCCGGGGTGAGGAACTTGCCGGCGTCGTACTCGGCGCCCTCGGTGGCGACGATCGCGCGCTGCATGTCGGTGTCGATGCGCCCCGGGTGGATCGACGTGACCCGCAGTGTCGGCTCCTCGAGCCGCAACGCGTCCCCGAATGCGCGCAGCGCGAATTTGCTGGCGGCGTACGCGCCCCAACCCGCGTTGGCGCGTAGTCCCGATCCCGAATTGATCAGTACGACATGCCCGTTCGCGGCGCGTAGCGCCGGCAGTAGCAACCGGGTGAGCTCGGCGACCGCGACGACGTTGGCCTCGAACGTCCTATGCCACGTGTCGACCGACGTCTCCTCGATGGTTCCGATGTCCGCGACGCCGGCGTTGTGTACCAGGACGTCCAGTCGGTCGATGTCGGTGACCGCTTCGGCCACCGCGGCGTAGTCGGTGAGGTCCACTGGCCACGGGGCCGCGCCCAACTCCCCCGCGATCGGCTCGAGGGACTCGGCACTGCGGCCACCGAGGATAAGCTGGTGGGTGGGGGCCAGTTCGCGGGCGATCGCGGCACCGAGGCCGCGGCTACCGCCGGTGATCAGGGCTGTCGGGTGCGGTGTGGACATGCCCTCGAGGTTAGACCGAAGCTCATCCCGCGGGTGAGGTGAGCGTCGGCGCGACGGTGGCGTGCGCGGGCAGTCCCGGGCCGCCCGGCAGCGGCGGACCCGGATTGTCGAACGGGCCGTTGCCGAACGGCCCCGGCGCTCCCGGGCCGTTGCCGTTGGTCGGCAGCGTCGTCTCGTGTTGCGGGATGTAGCCGAAGGAATCGGTCTGTTGCAGCCCCGTGTCCTCGGTCGTCGTCTGCGGCATCTGGGAGAAGGTCATCTGGGGGAAGGATTGGTTCGCGTCCTCGGTAGCGGCGAGGACGCCGATCGCGCCTGCGCCCAGCAGGGCCGTCGACACGGCCGCTGCGGCGACCACGAGCCGCCACCGTTCCCCTCGGCCTTCCTGTCCTGTCATGACATCGCCCCTCGTCAACCGGTGGGTGTGGTGAGTGTCGCCTCGGCGGGCAGTCGGCTGCCGCCGGGGAGGCTCGAGCCACCACCCAGTTCGAACGGGTCGTTCTCGATATTGCCACCCTCGGGTCCGATCGGATCGGTCTCGAGGGTCCTCTCGTGTTCGGGGATGTAGCCGAAGGAGTTCGTCTGTTGCAGTCCGCTCGGATCCTCGGGGTCGGTTTCTTCGGTTTCTTCGGTTTCGTCCTCGGTGGTCGGTAGTCCGGGATTCGAGTCGATGTTGTCGTCGCATCCGGTGATCGCACCGCCGAGTAGCCCGGCCGCGACCGCTGCGGCCGCTACGAGCATCCGATTGCGCTGTTCGTGCTTCTGATGCCTCATCGTCATGCCTTTCGCGCCGGAAGAGTCGGCACTCTGTTTCCAGCATGGCACCGTCGAGCCCAGCGCGCAGATTTATGTTGTGCACAACATTATCGTGGTCTACCTTCGGGGGTGTGACTGACGATCTGGCGCTCGACCGGCAGGTGTGCTTCGCGCTGTACTCGGCCTCCCGTGCCACCACTGCTGCCTACCGGACCCTGCTCGCCGACCTGGACATCACCTACCCGCAGTACCTCGTGATGCTGGTGCTGTGGGAGCGGGACGGGCGCGGCGTCCAGGAGATCTGCGACGCCCTCCAACTCGACACCGGCACGTTGTCGCCGCTGCTCAAACGGCTCGAGGTCGCCGGGCTCATCGACCGGAAGCGGCTGGCCGGCGACGAGCGACGGGTCACCGTCCGACTCACCGACGCCGGGGCGGCGCTGCGTGCACGGGCGTCCGACATCCCGGCCCGTCTCGCACAGGCCACCGGCCTGAGCGGGCCGGACCTCGAACGGCTGCGCGACGTCCTCATGGGCGTCGGCCGCAATCTGCACTCCACCGAGTTCGACATCAACCGAGGAGAGGCATCGTGAACATCGTCTACACCGCAGAGGCACTGGCTACGGGCGAGGGCCGCAACGGCCGGGCCCGCACGTCCGACGGCCGGTTGGACCTGGACCTGGCGATCCCGCAGGAAATGGGTGGCAGCGGTAACGGCACCAACCCGGAGCAGCTGTTCGCCGCCGGGTACGCCGCGTGCTTCCACTCGGCACTCCAACTGGTCGCTCGCCAGGCCGGCGCCGACACCACCGATTCCGCTGTCGGCGCGCGGGTCGGTATCGGCTCCAACGGTTCCGGTGGCTTCGGTCTGGCGGTGACACTCGAGGTCTCGCTGCCGCACCTGGACCGTGGCGAGGCGCTCGCGCTCACCGAGAAGGCGCACGAGGTGTGCCCGTACTCGAACGCGACGCGCGGCAACATCGAGGTCACCCTGACCGTCACCGACGAATAGGTCCTGTCTCCGCGGTTCGCGGGGCACCATGGAGATATGGCGAACCCGGACCCGGTGCAGGCGCTGCGCGAGGTCGCGTTCTGGCTCGAGCGCGGCCGCGCCGACACGTACCGCGTGCGGGCGTATCGGCGGGCGGCGGACGTGGTCGCGGGGCTCACCGAGAGTGAGCGGGAGGCGCGTCAGCGCGGCGGCGGGTGGACCGGACTGCCCGGTCTGGGTGCGAAGACCGCAGTCATCGTCGAGCAGGCGATGTCCGGGAACGTCCCCGACTACCTGCGGGAACTGCGTGACGCGGCCGAGTCGATCGGGTACGGCGGTGACCTGCAGCCGGCGCTGCGCGGCGACCTGCACGTGCACTCGGACTGGTCCGACGGTGGCAGCCCCATCGACGAGATGATGCGGACGGCCGCCGGCCTCGGGCACGAATACTGCGCGCTCACCGACCATTCGCCGCGGCTGACGGTCGCGAACGGGTTGTCGCCCGAGCGCCTGCGGGACCAGCTCGCGGTGGTGCGCGATCTCAACCGGGAGCTGTCGCCCTTCCGGATCCTCACCGGCATCGAGGTCGACATCCTGGATGACGGTGCGCTGGACCAGGATTCGGACCTTCTGGACGAACTCGACGTGGTGGTGGCGAGCGTGCACTCGCATCTGCGCGCCGACCGCGGCGAGATGACCAGGCGCATGCTCGGCGCGGTGCGGAACCCGCGCGTGAACGTGTTGGGCCACTGCACCGGCCGGCTCGTCGAGGGCAAGCGCGGTAACCGGCCGGAGTCGAAGTTCGACGCCGAGAAGGTGTTCCAGGCGTGCCGCGACCACGACGTCGCGGTCGAGATCAACAGCCGGCCCGAGCGCCGCGATCCACCGAGCCGGTTGATCGATCTGGCCGTCGACATCGGGTGTCTGTTCTCGATCGACACCGACGCGCACGCGCCGGGACAGTTGGCCTGGCAGGGGCTGGGGTGCGAGCGCGCGATCCGCTGCGGCGTCGAGGCCGATCGGGTCGTGAACACGTGGCCGGCGGACGACCTGCTCACCTGGACGCGCGCGTTCGCCGGGTGAGTCGCAGAATGGGACGATGATCGACCCCGGATTCACTCCGACGCAGCTCGCGGCCCGCGCCGCCTACCTCCTGCGCGGCAACGACCTGGGGGCGATGACGACCGCGGCCCCGCGGCTGTATCCGCACATGTGGAGCTGGGACGCGGCGTTCGTCGCGGTCGGTCTCGCGCCGCTGTCCGTCGAACGGGCCGTCGTCGAACTCGACACGTTGCTGTCGGCGCAGTGGGCCAACGGAATGATCCCGCACATCGTGTTCGCGAACGGAGTGGACGGGTACTTCCCGGGGCCGGCGCGCTGGGCGTGCCGGGAACTGGCGGGGTACGCGCCGATCGGGATCGACACGTCCGGCATCATGCAGCCGCCGGTGCACGCGATCGCGGTGCAGCGGATCCTCGATCACTCCCGGCGACACGGCCGGACCACCCGGGCGGTCGCGGAGGAGTTCCTGGACCGGCGGTGGCCGGACCTGATGCGTTGGCACCGGTGGCTCGCGCACGCCCGTGATCGCGACGGCGCCGGCCGCGTCACGCTCTACCACGGCTGGGAGTCCGGAATGGACAATTCGCCCCGATGGGATGCCGCCTACGCCAACGTGATTCCCGGTCCCGTCCCGCCGTACCGGCGCGAGGACGTCACGGTCGTCACCGACGTCTCGCAGCGTCCCAGCAACGGCGAGTACGACCGCTACCTGTGGCTGCTCGAGGAGATGAAGAGCGTCCGGTACGACGACGACGCGCTGGCCGAGAAGATGAGCTTCGCGGTGGAGGACGTGTTCGTCAGCGCCGTGTTCGCGCTGGCGTGCGACGTGCTCGCGGTGATCGGGGAGGAGCATTCGCGTCCCAACGCCGATGTCCGCGAACTGCACTACTGGGCCGACCACTTCCGTAAGGGTGTCGCGGCGACGACCGACGAGCGGACGGGCGCGGCGCGGGACTTCGACGTGCGCACCGGTCGGTGGATCGGTACCGAGACGATCGCGATGTTCGCACCGCTGCTGTGCGGCGGGTTGGATCGCCACGCCGAACGGGCCCTGCTGCACACGTTCGAGGGGCCCCGCTTCTGCACGCACCCGGATCTGCGGTACGCGGTCCCGCCGTCCACATCGCCCGTGTCCCGCGATTTCCGGCCCCGCGAGTACTGGCGGGGCCCGGTGTGGCCGGTGATGACGTGGTTGTTCTCGTGGGCGTTCGCGCGCCGCGGGTGGGCCGAGCGGTCGCTGATGTTGCGGGCGGAGGGGCTGCGGCAAGCCGCCGACGGCAGTTTCGCCGAATACTACGAGCCGTTCACCGGCGAACCCCTCGGCAGCATGCAGCAGTCGTGGACGGCGGCCGCGGTGCTGGACTGGCTCGGTTAGTACACGGTTTCGAACGCGCCTGTGAAGTGACTGGGAGAAGATGAACGCTGGATCGAAATCGGCGCGCGCGGTGAGGAAGTCGTTTAGTCTCGGGCAATGCCGAGGAACCGTCGTCGATCCCTTCCGCGTGTCGCTGCCCTCCTTCTGGCGGGAGCGGTGACAGTCGCAGCACCCGCCGTCGCGGTGGCGAACCCGCAGGGCGTCGACGTGGCGTCGTGGCAGCACCCGAACGGTGCTCCCATCAACTGGTCGGCGGTGCGCGGGGCGGGGTACGAATTCGGGATGGTCAAGGCCACCGAGGGCCTGTTCTACACCAACCCGCACTTCGCGCAGGATTCCATCGCGATGCGGCTCGCGGGTGTGGCACGCGGCGCCTACCACTACGCGGATCCGTCGGCCTCGCCCGAGGCGCAGGCGGCCTTCTTCGCGGCGAACGCGCTCGCCGTCAACCAGATCGGCGGACTACCGCCCGTCCTGGATCTCGAGAGCACCGGAGGCCTCGCGGCACCGCAGTTGATCGACTGGACCCGCCGCTACCTCAACGCCGTGCAGGGTCTCACCGGCCGCACCCCGATCATCTACACGTACCCCAACTTCTGGCGCACCGCGATGGCCAACACCACCGAGTTCTCGAACTACCCGCTGTGGATCGCGGATTACAACGGCGGCAACGCCCCCGGGCCACTGCCGGGAGGCTGGCGGAACTGGGCGTTCTGGCAGTACACCGACAGCGGCCGGATCCCGGGCGTCAATGCCGCCATCGACCTCAACGTCTACAGCGGATCGATGGGCGACATCAACATGTACGCCCGCAACTTCTTCGGCAGCTGACCGCGCGCTGACCCGTTTTCGGGGAGAGTGGCCGGCATGACCAAGAAATTGAGCGGCAAGACCGCAATCGTGCTCGGGGTGGCGCCCGGCAACGTCGGGCACGCGATCGCCCGCCGCTTCGTCGACGACGGTGCCGCAGTGCTGATCGCGGGTCGGCGCCCGGACGCGCTGGCGTCGGTTGCGGAGGACATCGGCGCGCAGTGGCAGCAGTGCGACATCACGTCGGAGTCGGACCTGGACGCGCTCGTCGCCACCGCCCTGGAGCGGCTCGGCCGCATCGACGTCGGCGTCAACGCGACCGGGTGGGGTCTGCTGACCCCGTTCGAGGACACCACGCGCGAGGATCTCGAGAAGATGGCGGCGGTCCAGTTCACCGGGCCGTTCCAGTTCTTCCAGCGACTCGTCGCGAACATGGCGGACGGCGGCTCGATCATCCAGATCTCCTCGGTCACCGCGTCGATCATGTTCGAGAACCATGCCGCCTACATGGGTACCAAGGCCGGCATCGACCACGTCGTCCGTTGTGTCGCCAACGAATACGGTCACCGCGGGATCCGGGCGAACTCCATTGCCCCGGGTGGCGTCGCGGATGCCCCGATGTCGGGTGGCGGGCTGAACTACCCGCCGATCCGGTCGCTCTACCTTCGCGAGATCCCGCTCGGGCGGGTCGGCGTCGCCGAAGATGTCGCGAACGTGGCGGCGTGGCTCGCCGGTGACGAATCCGCCTTCGTCACGGGCCAGGTGGTGCAGGTGAGCGGCGGGCAGACGCTCCGACGCAATCCCTCGATCGCCGACCTGGCCGGTGCAATCTCGGTGGAACAGGCGTAGCCGAAGACACCGCGATGGGGTGGAGGACGCGAGTCCTCCACCCCATCTGCGTGTTCGGACGCGGGTGCGGCTAGAGGCCGATCCGTCCGCCACCGGACTTCCAGACCGCCACCACGGACGGCCGCGGCTGCGCGGCGCCGCCGTCGGGCCAGTGCGACGACGGCGACTCGATGCTGGCGCCGTCGGTCTCACCGGGGTGCTGCACGCACACGACGACGCGCTTCTCGTCCACGATCGGGCCGCACGTCTCGGCGCCGATCGGCACCGTGAGGAACTGCTTCGTCTCGCCGCGGCGCTCACCCTCCAGGACGACCGAGAACAGGCCGTCGTTGGACTTGAGGGCGTTGCCGTCGGTGGAGATCCACAGGTTGCCGTGCGGGTCGAACGCGAGGTTGTCGGGGCACGAGATGGGGCTCACCTGCGACTTGTCGAAGCCACCGAAGTACGTGTCGGCGGTCGCGGGATCGCCGCACACCAGCAGCAGATTCCACGTGAACGACGTGCCGGCGTGCTGGTCGTCGATCTCGAGGACCTGGCCGTTCTTGTTGTTGTTGCGCGGGTTCGCGGTGTCGGCGGGCGCCTTGCCTTCCTCGCCGCGCTTGGTGTTGTTGGTGAGGGCCACGTAGACCTTGCCGGTCTTGGGGTTGGGCTCGAAGTCCTCGGGACGGTCCATCTTGGTGGCGCCCACCTTGTCGCCCGCGAGGCGGGTGAACACGGCCACCTCGTCGGCGCTCATGCCGGCGACGAGCGACTCGCCACGGCCGTCGTCGCCGGTGCGCAGCAGCGGAATCCACTCCCCCTTGCCGGCGAACACACCGGACGGCGGCAGCGCGCCCGAGCCGTCGATCGCGTCGGGCGCGTCGCCGGTGAGCTTCGCGACGTACAGCGTTCCGGCGTCGAGCAGGGTCATGTTGTGGCGCATCGCGGCCTGGCTGTTGCCGGGCTGCATCTTGCGGGACGAGACGAACTTGTACATGTAGTCGAACCGCTCGTCGTCGCCGCTGTACGCGACGACGGTGCCGTCGGAGGTGACGTGGATGGTTGCGGCCTCGTGCTTGAACCGGCCCAGCGCGGTGTGCTTGACCGGGGTCGACGACGCATCCCACGGGTTCACCTCGACCACCCAGCCGAAGCGGTGCACCTCGTTGGGCTCGGCCACCACGTCGAAGCGCGGGTCGACGCGCTCCCACTTGCGCTCGGACGCGTCGCCTTCGACGCCGTAGCGCTTGAGGTGCGCCGCGGCCGTCGGGTCGGTCACCCGGGCCGCTCCCGCGAAGTACTGGTTGAAATTCTCCTCGCCGGAAAGCACAGTGCCCCAAGGGGTGAGGCCACCGGAGCAGTTGTTGAGCGTGCCCTTCACCAGGGTGCCGGTGGGGTCCGCGGATGTCTTCAGCAGCGCGCTGCCCGCGGCAGGCCCGGTCACGGTGAACTCGGTGAGGGCGGTGATCCGTCGGTTGTACGAGCCGAACTTCGGTGTGAGACGGCCGGATCCGGCCTCACCCTGCACCTCGACGACGGACAGGCCGTGATTGGCCCAGCCGATCCGCACCTGCTCGGCGGTGGGGTTCTCCTTGTCGTAGCCGCGGAACATGAACGGCTCGGTGGAGTACTCGTGGTTGACCACCAGCAGGTACGCGTGCGGGCGGCCCTCGATCGGCAGCAGGCCCGCGAAGTCGTTGTTGAAACCGAACTGCTTCTCGGCGGAGGCGGCGGTCTGGTTGTCGAAGTCGAACGCGGGCGCGTCGGCGAACAGCGGATCGCCCCAACGGATCACGACGGACTGCTCGTACCCGGTCGGGACCGTGAGGGCGTCCACCTTGTTCGGCGCGACCGGCGTGAAGTTCGTGCCGGCGGCGGCGGAGCCGGACGCGGAACCGGATCCGAGCGACCCGGTGTCGAGCGAACCGGGGGCGGCGGTCGCGGTGCCGTCGGAGCACGCAGCGAGCACGCTGCCGGCGCCGACCGCGAGGACGGCCGCCGCGCCACCCCGCAGAACTCCGCGGCGGGTGACCGCGCCGCGCACGATGTCGCCGAAGTACTCACCCGGCGAATCGTTGGGAACGTCGTGTGCACAGGCATTTCCGCACTTGTACTGGCAGGTGATCGACGCACGCGAGGACATGCCGTCGTGCTTGACGAACAGTGCGAGGGGTTTGAGGCTCACCGTGGACTCCCGAAGTCGGAAACGGAAACGCCGACACGCGTCGGCAACGCACGCACCGTAGAAGCCGGGAACGAGCCGTCGGCGACGCCCGGGTGAACGGCGGGCCAACAGCGATCGGAGGTTGGGTGTCTCCTGCTCAGCCGCCGGGTGTGAGCTGCCCGCCCTCGGTGAACCACGAAGTCCGAACCCCATCCGCGGATCACCTCAGAGAACCTCGGACAGGAATGCCTGCAGACGGGGAGTCGCGGGCTTGTCGAACATTTGGTCGGGCACGCCGGATTCGACGACGACGCCCCGATCCATGAACATCACCGTGTCCGACACCGAGCGGGCGAACCCCATCTCGTGCGTCACCACCACCATGGTCATGCCGGTGGTCGAGAGGTCGGCCATCAGTGCCAGCACACCCTTGACCAGTTCGGGATCGAGCGCCGAGGTGGCCTCGTCGAAGAACATCACCTGGGGCTTCATCGCGAGGGCCCGGGCGATCGCGACGCGTTGCTGCTGGCCGCCGGACAGGTTTCCGGGCCGGGAATCGGCCTTGTTGGCCAGGCCCACCAACTCGAGCTGTTCGAGCGCCAGTTGTCGCGCCGCGTCCCTCGACAGCTTCTTCAGCTTGCGGGGTCCGAGGGCGATGTTGTCGGCAACGGTCTTGTGCGGGAACAGGTTGAAGTGCTGGAACACCATCCCGATCCGCTGGCGCAGATGATCCGGATTGTCGGCCAGCACCGAACGTCCGTCCAGCAGAATATCGCCCGCATTCGGTTCGTGCAGCCGGTTGAGGACCCGCAGCAGGGTCGACTTGCCCGACCCCGACGGCCCGATCACGGTCACGGTCTTGCCGGCGTCGACGTGCAGGTCCACCCCGCGCAGCACCTTGTTGGTGCCGAACGCCAGGTGCAGCCCGGTCCCGGTGAGGGACACCGACTCGGTCACGATGTCGCTCATTCCGTCAGCCCCTCTCCACCACGATGGCCTGATCGAGGTCGTCGAGGGTGCCCGAGGTGTCGGCGCGTCCGGTCCGCAGCCGCCGGTCGATGTAGTTCACCAGGTGCGTCAACGGGATCGTGAGCGCCAGGTAGAACAGGCCGGCGGCCACGAGCGGCGACAGGTTCCCGGTCTGGGCGTTGAGATCCCGGCCCACGGCGAACAGTTCCCGCTGGGTCACCAGCAGGCCCAGGAAATAGATCAGCGACGAGTCCTTGATCAACGAGATGAACTGGTTCATCAACGCCGGCAGCACCCGTCGCACGCCCTGCGGGATCACCACGAGCACCATCGACCGTCGATACGAGAAGCCGAGGGCCCGAGCGGCTTCCATCTGTCCGGGCTCGACGCTCTGGATCCCGGACCGGAAGATCTCGCCGATGTACGCGGCGGCCAGCAGTGACAGCGCCGCCGCGCCCAGCCAGTACGGGTTGTTCCCGGTGAGCCCCTTGACGACCGGTCCGACGCCGAGGCCGACGAGCAGGATGATGACGACCGCGGGCAGGCCGCGGAAGATGTCGGTGTAGATCCGGGCGGGCCAGCGCAGCCAGCGGGTCCGGGATATCCCGGCGACCGCGAGCAGCATGCCGAGCACCGTGCCGGCGATGCCCGACGACAGCGCCAGGATCAGGGTGTTCGGGAGGCCGGTGCGGAGCAGGTCCGGAAAGGCGCGCTTGTACAGCTCCCAGTTGAAGAACGTGTCGCCGAGCTGCTGCAGCGTCGATTTCGGTTGCACCGCGACCGGTTCGGACTCGCTTCCCCTCTCCGCCGCGAGCGCCGCGAAGTCCGGCAGCACGGGTGGCGGGGCGGCCTTGCTGCCCGGCTTCCACCCTGCGGGCAGTTCGCGCGGCACCCAATCCGAGTACAGCTGCGCCCATGTTCCGTCCGCGATCGCCGCGTCGAGCCCCGAGTTCAGGGCGTCGAGCAGCGGCTGGTTGCCCTTCGCGACCGCCCAGCCCACATAGTTGTTGAGGCTGAAGGTGTTCTGCACGATCGACGCCGGATCCCCGGGCGCGATCGCGCCCGCCGCCTGCTGCGACGGCGCCACCCACGCATCGATCTGGCCGGTCTTGAGATTCGCGTACGCGGTGTTGTAGTCGGGGAACTTCACCGGATCGAGGTGCAGGGTGTTGACGACGTAGTCGTCCTGCACGGTGCCCTGCACCACCCCGATGCGCACCGAGGAGTTCAGGTCCGAGAAGCCTTTGATCGCACTCCCGTTCGGCACCACCAGGGAGAAGTAGCCGAAGTCGTAGCCGTTGGTGAACCCGACGAGTTCGCGGCGGGCATCGGTGGTGGTGATCGACGACGACCCGACGTCGAACCGGTGACCCGCGACCTGCGCCAACAGCCCGGCGAAGTCGGTGCCGACGAACTGGATCTCGAGCCCGAGCCGCTGGGCCACCGACCGCAACAGCTCGTTGTCGAAGCCGGTGAAGACGTTGTGGGAGTTGACGCAGATGCTCGGCGGGGCGTCCGACAGGGTGCCGACGGTGAGGGTGCCGGGTTTGACCAGGTTCAACTTCGACGTGTCGATGCTGCCGAGCGGCAGCGTGTTCGGGGTCGTGTACTTGTCCTCCGCGGCCGCGGAGGCAGCGGTGTCCAGGTTGGCCGGCAGGGTCGTGGCACTCGTGGGGCCGGGCGGCGAGCACAGGTCCGACGGGGTCGACGAGTTGTCGGACGAGCACGCCGCCAGCACCAGCACGGGCAGCAGTACCACCAGCAGCACCGCCACCGCTCGGGATCCGAGGCGGTCGGCGGCGGTCATCGAATCCCCCTGGGGTTTCGTCCCGGGCTACGCGAGCCCGGACAGTTGCGGTGGGGTGTGCTCGTCGCGCCACGCGATGGCCTCGCGCAGGCTGGTCAGGTCGTAGTCGGGTCCGCTGCAGTTGGCGGTGAACAGCGTGACGCCGATATCGACGTAGGCCGCCGCGAGATCCGTGCCCGGCCACCACGTGGAGTGCTCGATCTCGTGCGGGTCCCGCTGGACGTCGCCGCAGTGCTCGCCGAGGATCGCGGACTTGCGGGCGAACTCGTCCCGATCGCCGAACCCGTGCCAGATGTCGGCGTACTCGGCCACCAGGCGCAGCGTCTTCTTCTCGCCGCTACCGCCGATCAGGATCGGAATGTGCCGGGTAGGAGCCGGATTGAGCTTGCCGAGACGTCCCGTGATGCGGGGCAGGTACTCCCCCAGCAGCTTGATCCGGGATCCGGGGGTGCCGAACTCGTAGCCGTACGCGTCGTAGTCCTTCTCGAACCAGCCGGCGCCGATCCCGAGGATCAGGCGTCCGCCGCTGATGTGGTCGACGGTGCGGGCCATGTCCGCCAGCAGATCCGGGTTGCGGTAGCCGGCGCAGCTCACCAGCGTGCCGATCTCCACCCGCTCGGTCTGCTCGGCCCACGCGCCCAGCATGGTCCAGCACTCGAAGTG
This sequence comes from Rhodococcus sp. AG1013, assembly GCF_003350365.1. NCBI lineage: Bacteria > Bacillati > Actinomycetota > Actinomycetes > Mycobacteriales > Nocardiaceae > Rhodococcus > Rhodococcus sp. AG1013. Next base: position 80,885 of record NZ_QQAT01000005.1, on the reverse strand, counting down.
CGCGCCTTCCTGATCGCCGTACAGCGGGAAGAAGTGGTCCCAGTTGAAGACGACATCGGCCCCGGCGTCCTCGGCGCGCAGTACCGCGTCGCGGATCTTGCCGTAGTCGGGGGCGTGCTGCGGCTGCAGCTGCAGGCCGATCCGGACAGGTCGGGTCATGGGGGCTCCTTCGCGCCGGGACTCGCATCTCACGGTATCCCCGTCATGGGCCCGTCGCACAGAGATGGGGGGAGCACACTGGAGGCGTGCGGATCAACGAACGCCCGACGTCGCCCACCGGCTTCAAGCGCCGATTCCTCCGGATGCCGATCCAGCTGTACCGGTGGCATCTCGGCGGGCTGTTCGGGCACCGGTTCCTCCTCCTCGAACATCTCGGCCGGCGCAGCGGCAAGACGCGGCAGGTGGTGCTCGAGGTCGTCAACCACGACGAGGTCGGTGACGGCGCCCCCGACGGTTACGTCGTTGCGGCCGGGTTCGGGACGAAGTCCGACTGGTACCGGAACCTGACCGCACATCCACGCGCGCGGGTGCAGGTGGGGCGCCGGACGGTGGACGTCGAGGCCGACTTCCTCGGAACCGAGGAGGGCGGCGACCTCATGGCCCGGTACGGCACCGAGCACCCGAAACTCGGCCTCCGGCTGTGCACCACGATGGGTTTCGACGTCGACGGCAGCGCGGCCGACTTCCGGGAGGCGGGCCGGCACATCCACTTTGTGCGACTGCGACCGGTGCGCGGCTGACCCCGCACGCCCCGTGCGACGCCTATGCTGTGCCCGCACATCCGTGCACCCTCACTCGGATCGTCCGGCACGTTCCTGCCGGTGAAGGGACCGCTCCACCATGGCTTCGGTGACATTCGACAAGACCACGTGCCTGTTCCCCGGCGCGACCACTCCCGCGGTCGACAAGCTCGACCTGCACATCGAGGACGGCGAGTTCCTCGTGCTGGTCGGCCCGTCGGGCTGCGGCAAGTCCACCTCGCTGCGCATGCTCGCGGGGCTCGAGGAGGTGTACGACGGGCGCATCCTCATCGGCGACCGCGACGTCACCGGCCAGGAGCCCAAGGAGCGGGACATCGCGATGGTGTTCCAGAACTATGCGCTCTACCCGCACATGTCCGTCGCCGAGAACATGGGCTTCGCGCTCAAGCTCGCGAAGACGCCCAAGGACGAGATCAAGCGCCGCGTGCAGGACGCCGCGAAGATGCTCGACCTCGAGCCGTACCTCGAACGCAAGCCCAAGGCGCTGTCCGGCGGCCAGCGGCAGCGCGTCGCGATGGGCCGTGCGATCGTCCGGCAGCCGCAGGTGTTCCTCATGGACGAGCCGTTGTCGAACCTCGACGCGAAGCTGCGCGTGCAGACCCGCACCCAGATCGCGCAGCTGCAGCGTCGGCTCGGCACCACCACCGTGTACGTCACGCACGACCAGGTGGAGGCCATGACGATGGGCGACCGGGTCGCGGTGCTCAAGGACGGCATCCTGCAGCAGTGCGCGCCGCCCCGTGAGCTCTACAGCCGTCCCGTCAACCAGTTCGTCGCCGGATTCATGGGCTCGCCGTCGATGAACATGCTGACGTTGCCGCTCACCGACGGTGGCGTGCAGTTGGGTGACGCGGTGATCCCGGTTTCCCGTGAAACCATCGCGGAGATCCCCGAGGGTCAGGTCGTGCTCGGTATCCGTCCCGAACATCTCGAGCCGGTGACGGAAAGCTCCGCCGGGGGCCCGGGCATCCCGCTCGACGTGGACGTCGTCGAGGAACTCGGCGCCGACGCCTTCGTCTACGGACGTACCGGACTGGGTGGTCCCGGCGAGCACAATTTTGTCGCCCGGACGGACTGGCGCAACCCTCCGGCCCGTGGTGAACGGGTGAACCTGCACGTCGACCCGTCCGAGGTGCATCTGTTCTCGGTCACCGACGGCCGCCGGCTCGGGTGACCCTTACCGATCCAGTCCGGGGGTAATGACCGAAATTTGTCCCGGTCCGTGCCAGAGTAAGCGGCGACATATGCCTCGGTCCGGCGGAGTTCACGTCCGTGGAGGGCCGGAGACGTCTATCTGAAAGGTGGACCATGCGTTCTTTCAAGACGCGCACGCGGGTTGCCGTCGCGGCTTCGGCCGTCGCGCTGCTCGCGATCGCCGGCTGCTCGAGTGACAGCGACGGCGGCAGCGCCAGCGTCGACGACGCCGTCAAGCAGAACCTCGACGGCCGCGGTGCGATCTCGTTCGCGATGGGCAAGAACGACACCGACAAGCTGCAGCCGGTGATCGACAAGTGGAATGCGGCCAACCCGGACGAGAAGGTCTCCCTCAAGGAACTGCCCGGTGAGGCCGACGACCAGCGCAACAAGCTGGAGCAGTCGCTGCAGGCCGGCAACGCCGACTACGACGTGATGGCTCTCGACCTGGTCTGGACCGCCGGTTTCGCCGCGAACGGCTGGCTGCAGCCGCTCGAGGGCAACCTCGCGATCGACACCGCGCCGCTGCTGCCGGCGACGGTCGAGTCCGCGACCTACCGGGGCACGCTGTACGCCGCGCCGCAGAACACCAACGCGCAGCTGCTGTACTACCGCACCGACCTCACCCCCACGGCCCCCGCGGACTGGAAGGCGCTCACCGACAGCTGCCAGTTCGCCAAGGACAAGGGCGTCCAGGACTGCATGGTCACCCAGCTCAAGCAGTACGAGGGACTGACCGTCAACACCACGCAGTTCATCAACTCGTGGGGCGGCGCGGTCGTCGGCGCCGACGGCAGCACCCCCGAGGTGGACTCGCCGCAGTCCAAGGCCGGCATGCAGGCCATGGTCGACGCCTACCAGGCCGGACAGATCGCGAAGCGCTCGACGGGCTTCACCGAGGAGGAGACCAACCTCGCGTTCGTCGGCGGCGAGGCGATGTACGCCTACAACTGGCCGTACATGTGGGACAACGCCGAGAAGGACGGTTCGAAGGTGAAGGGCAACGTCGCAGTTGCTCCGATCGTCGGACCGACCGGCGCCGGCGCGTCCACGCTGGGCGGCTACAACAACGGCATCAACGTCTTCTCCAAGAACAAGGCGACCGCACGTGACTTCGTCGCGTTCGTCCAGAACGAGGAGAATCAGATGTCGTTCGCGGACGCGTCGTTCCCTCCGGTCCTGAAGTCGGTCTACGACGACCCGGCCCTGATCGCCAAGTACCCGTACCTGCCGGCGCTCAAGTCTGCGCTGGAGAACGCCAAGCCGCGTCCGGTCACGCCGTACTACACCGCCATCTCCAAGGCGATCCAGGACAACGCGAGTGCCGCCCTCAACGGCAAGGTGACGGTCGACCAGGCCGCGACCGACATGACCGCGGCGATCAAGAACGCGGCCAAGTAACCGCCGTTCGAACACGAGAGATCAGGTAACGCACGATGGCTGACTCTGCTGGGCTGAGGCGAGCAGACGAGGCCCGCGCCGTGGTCGGGATCGACGATCCCGACCACGGCGGTCGCGCTTCCGGGCATGGGCCCGGGACGCCGCGCACGGGTCACGATGACGAACCACCGGTGGTCGCTCCACGTAAGAAACGCGATTTTCGGCCGATCTGGCTGATCGCGCCGACCATGGTGATCCTGGCCGTCGTCATCGTGTATCCGGTGATCCGCGCGGTCTACCTGTCCTTTCAGGCGAACAAGGGAATCGACCCGGACACCGGGCGCTTCACCGAGGGCGGGTTCGCCGGCTTCAAGCACTACCTGCAGTGGCTGGTGCAGGACTGCGGTGGCGGCGTCGGCACGTGCCCGCCCGGCACCCTGGCGCACGACTTCTGGTCCGCTGCCGGTGTCACGATCTTCTTCGCCGTCGTCACGGTCACGATCGAGGTGCTCCTCGGTCTGTGGATGGCGACGGTCATGGGCAAGACCTTCTGGGGTCGGTCCCTGCTCCGCGCGAGCGTGCTGATCCCGTGGGCCATTCCCACGGCGGTCACCGCGAAGCTGTGGTTCTTCATCTTCGCCGAGAACGGCATCGCCAATAAGTTGCTCGGCACCTCGATCGCGTGGACCACCGACCCGTGGGCGTCGCGGTTCGCGGTGATCATCGCCGACGTGTGGAAGACGACGCCGTTCATGGCGCTGCTCATCCTCGCGGGCCTGCAGATGATCCCGCAGGACGTGTACGAGGCGGCCAAGGTCGACGGCGCCAGCGCGTGGCAGCGGTTCACCAAGATCACGTTGCCGCTGGTCAAGCCCGCCCTCATGGTCGCGGTACTTTTCCGCACCCTCGACGTGCTGCGCATGTACGACCTGCCCGCGATCCTGTCCGGCACGTCCGGCGCGACGCCGAACACGACGCTGTCGATCCTGGTGATGGCCGACATCCGGCAAGGCAACTTCCAGAGTGCGTCGGCGTTGTCGACGCTGATATTCCTGCTGATCTTCGCCGTCGCGTTCGTGATGGTGAAGTTCCTCGGCGCCAACGCGGTGCGCACCCAGGACGAGCAGCGGAAGGGAGCTGATCGCTGATGGGACGCCACAGCAAGCCCGACGACCTCGACGACCACGCCGTGACACCCACCTCGTCGGTGCCGACAGCGGTCGCCACCCGCGTGGCTCCCCCGGCCGACGCCGAGACTTCCACGGTGCTCGCCAAGCCGCGCCGACGCACCGACCGCGGCAAGATGGCGCGCACGTACCTCGGTGTCGCGATCATCCTGATCTGGGGTCTGGCGCCGTTCTACTGGATGGTCGTCACCGCGTTCCGGCAGGTCGACCACACCTTCGACACGACGCCGTGGCCCACGTACCTGACCCTCGACAACTTCCGCGCCGCGCTGTCCACGGACAAGGGCAACGACTTCCTCGGCGCGATCGTCAACAGCCTGATCATCGGCGTGGTCACGACGGCCGTCGGCCTCCTGCTCGGTGTGTTCGCGTCGTACGCACTGGCGCGGATCGAGTTCCGCGGCAAGTACATCGTCACCGGCATCATCCTGGGCGCGTCGATGTTCCCGACCGTCGCGCTGATGACGCCGCTGTTCCAGTTGTTCGGTGACTTCGGCTGGATCGGCCAGTACCAGGCGCTGATCATCCCGAATATCTCGTTCGTGCTGCCGCTGACGATCTACACGCTCACGTCGTTCCTGTCGGATCTGCCGTGGGAACTCGAGGAGGCCGCCCGCATCGACGGCGCGAGCCGGTTCCAGGCGTTCCGGCTGGTGATCCTGCCGCTGGCCGCGCCGGCGCTGTTCACGACGGCGATCCTCGCGTTCATCGCGACGTGGAACGAGTTCATGCTCGCGAGCCTGCTGTCGACGGAGAAGACCGAGCCTGTCACGGTCGCGATCGCGCGCTTCGCGGGCGCCAACTCGTGGGAGCAGCCGTACGCGGCGATCATGGCGGCCGGCACGATCGTGACGATCCCGCTGGTGATCATGGTGCTGGTGTTCCAGCGCCGCATCGTCTCCGGTCTCACCGCGGGCGGCGTGAAGAGCTGAGATGACGGCTCGTCTTGTCTAGGCCGCCGCGGGGCCGTCAGCCCCTGGAGATGCTCATCGGCATCCTCGGGTTCTTCACGTTCATGGCGTTCCTCGCCGCGGTCGTGCCGATCGTGCGTGGCGAGCCGTCGGTGACGGCGTCGCTGGTGCTCCTGGCCTGCGTCGCGGCGCTCGGTGGTGTCATCGTCCTGCACCGCCGGACCTAGCTCTCCCACCCTCCCGCGTTTTGCGCACTTATCGGTCCGCCGGGGGCCCGTTCGGGAGCGATAAGTGCGCAAAACGCGGGGATGACGGGGTGCGCCGGGTATGCCGGGTCCGTCCTCGGCTGATCGACGTTCGCGTGCCGTCCGGGCCGTGAGATGCGACGATCGGAGGACGACCGGATTCGACCGACCCCGGTTGGGGGCCTCGTCGGATCGCCAGTTGCGGACCGGAAGTTGCGCGCGTGAACTCCACGAGCAGCACGAACCCCGAGAAACCGAAGCGGCCCGAGCGCGGGACTCGATCCCGCCACCGCACGCTGATACGCATCCTCGCGGCAGTCATGATCGTCCCGATTGTCCTGCTTGCCGCGGCGTATCTGCTGGCGGATGTGCCGAGCCCCGGGCAGATGCAGACCAAACAGGTGGCCACGATCCTCGCCTCGGACGGTTCCAGCGTCGTCGCGAAGATGGTGCCGCCCGAGGGCAACAGGACCGAGGTGCCGCTCGACGCCGTCCCCGGCTACGTCCGCAATGCGGTGCTGTCGGCGGAGGACCGCGACTTCTACTCCAACCCCGGCTACTCGATCTCTGGGTTCCTGCGGGCCGGACGGGACAACCTGCTGGGCCGCGACAGCGCCGGCGGCGGCTCGACCATCACGCAGCAGTACGTCAAGAACGCACTGGTCGGCACCGATCGGAACGTGATCCGGAAGGCGCGCGAGTTGGTGGTGTCGGCGAAGATGGCCCGGCAGTGGTCCAAGGACGAGATCCTCGGCGCGTATCTCAACACCATCTACTTCGGCCGCAACGCGTACGGCATCGCGGAGGCGTCGCACGCCTTCTTCGGCAAGCCGGTGGAGCAGTTGACGCTCGCGGAGGGCGCGGTGCTGGCGTCGGTGCTCCAGAGTCCGTCCGCGCTTGATCCGGTGACCAATCCGGACGGGCTGCGCGCGCGGTGGAACTACGTCCTCGACGGCATGGTCGAGATGGGGGTGCTCGCCGCCACCGAGCGTGCGAACACCCAGTTCCCAGAGGTCCTGCCGGTCGCGCCGATGCAGGCGGCCGACGTGGCGCCCGGGCCGGAGGGCCTGATCCGCACGCAGGTGGCCCGCGAACTCGCTGCCGCCGGGATCAGTCAACGCGACATCGACACCGGCGGGCTGCAGATCACCACGACGATCGACGCGAAGGCGCAGCAGGCGGCGGTGGACGCGGTGAACCGAACCCTCGACAAGCAGCCCGACCAGTTGCGGGCGGCGGTCGTCTCGATCGATCCGAGGTCGGGGGCGGTGCGGGCCTACTACGGCGGCGCGGAGGGCGCCGGGTTCGACTTCGCCCAGGCCGGGCTGCAGACGGGTTCGTCGTTCAAGGTCTTCGGCGCGATCGCGGCACTCGAGGACAAGGTGCCGCTGACCGCGCAGTTCAGCAGCGCGCCCCTCACCGTCGGCGACCTCACCATCAAGAACGTCGAAGGCGAGACGTGCGGGACGTGTAGCCTCGCCGAGGCGCTCAAGCGGTCGCTCAACACCAGCTACTACCGCCTGACGCTGTCGATGGAGAACGGGGCGCAGAAGATCGCCGACGCCGCGCACCAGGCCGGCATCCCCAAGCAGATCCCCGGTCTCGACCACGAGACACTCTCGCAGTTCGGCGGTCCACCAGAGACCGGAATCGTGTTGGGCCAGTATCAGACCCGACCCATAGACATGGCGTCCGCGTATGCGACCCTCGCAGCGTCGGGGACGTTCCACGAGCCGTACTTCGTGCAGAAGGTGGTGAACTCGGACGGCCAGGTGCTGCTGGACCACGCCCCGCCCGCCGGTGAGCCGCGCATCGATCCGCCCATCGCGGACACCGTCACGCAGGCGATGACGCCGATCGCGGCGTACTCGCGGAACCACGGTCTGGCGGGCGGTCGCCCGTCGGCCGCGAAGACCGGGACCTCGCAGTTGGGGGACACCGGCGAGAACAAGGACGCCTGGATGGTGGGGTTCACACCGTCGCTGTCGACCGCCGTGTGGGTGGGGACCGCGGAGGGCAAGGCGATCGAGACCAGCGGGGGCGGAGCGATATACGGCGCGGGTCTGCCGTCGGACATCTGGAAGGAGACGATGGACGGCGCGCTCGCCGGGACCTCCAACGAGCAGTTCCAGGCACCGCAAGCGGTGCAGCAGTCCGGCGGTCAGCAGGGACGCGCACCCGCCGCGAGCGGCGGGTCGTCGACCACCACCGAGCAGCAGTACACCGAATCCGCCCCGACGCGGCAGCGGTCCGCACAGACACAGCAGGAGGCGCCCGCCTGGACGCCTCCTGCTCAGACCGTTCCGCAGGCGCCGGTGCAGCAGGGCGCACCCCAACAGCAGTGGAATGCACCTGCGCCGCAGCAACAGCCGCAGCAACAGCCGCAGCAACAACCGCAGCAGCAGGCGCCGGCACCCGTCCCCCAGGCGCCGGCGCCTGCTCCCCCTCCCCCGGCGCCGGCCCCCGCACCGCCGCCGGGAATTCAGATCCTCCCGGGTGTCACCATCCCGCTCCCGGGTTAGTTCGATTCTGCGACTGAGGGACGTGGAGAACCCCCGGTCGGTCGGACGATCAGCCCGCGGCGACCAGCTCGTCGCCGTCCGGGGTGGAGCGAGTGGCGGAAGCCGGAACCTCGATCTGAGCGATGTTGCGCGGCAGGAGGAATGCGACGACTGCGCCGACGAGGGCGAACACCGCGCCGATCCAGAAGGCCACCTGGAATCCGGCATTGTCATAGAACACGGCACCCTGCAGGGTCGCCTGGATCTCCGGCGGGAACTGCACGATGTGCGAGTTGTTCATCACCGCGAAAGCGATGACGGGGAGCACGGCCGGGAACACCGACTGCGAGACGCCCACCATCGATGCGGAGCTGGCCTGGAGCTGCGGCGGCACGGCCTCGATCAGGAGGTTCGGGATCGAGGCGTAGCCCATGCCCATACCGAAACCGAAGACCGCGCAGATGATCATGACGATGGACTTGGTGTCGTGCGTCTGGGCGATCAGCGCGAAGGCCACGGCGTTGAGCAGCAGGCCGGTCACCAGCAGCGGCCGCGGACGCATGTTGCGTCCCACCAGCGTGCCGACGAGCAGACCACCGAGGACGACGGCGCCGCCGATCGGCACCTGGTACAGGGCGAAGCCCTCGGCATCGACGCCGAAGCCGTAGCCCAGGCCGAACAGGGCCGGCGTCATGACCATCATCGGCAGCAGGATGGTGAACAGGCCGGACGACCCGTAGACCACGCCGGCGCTGATCGTGGTGAGCAGCACGGGACGCTTGCCGAGCACGTCGAGGTCGATGAGAGGTTCCTTGATCATGCGGGCGGACACGACCCAGCCGATCAGGAGCACGATGCCGCCGATGAGGTAGGCCAGGGTGCCGCCGTCCGTCCAGCCCCACGACGGGCCGAAGCTGACCGCGATGAGGATGCCGGCGATGCCGCCGCCGAGCAGGATCGCGCCGACGAGGTCGATCCGCGAGCGTAGGCGCACGTTCGACTCGGCCGTCGTGAGCTGGATCAGTCCACCGAGCACGACGAGGCAGATGACGAAGAACCAGAAGATGGAGCGGAAGCCGAAGTCGTCGAGCAGCCAGCCGGTGAGGAACGGCGCGGCGATCGCGATGAGGCCCATGCCGCTGGTGGCGATACTGACGGCGAGCGCAACGGTCTTCTGCGGGAACACGTCACGGATCAGCGAGTAGCTCAGGAACAGGGTCGGCACCATCAGGCCGGCCAGGCAGCGGCCGGCGATCATCATCGCGTACGTCGTCGCGATGGCCGAGATGAACGAACCGACGAGCGCGATCCCTACGCAGGCCAGCAGCATCTTGCGCTTGCCGTACATGTCGGCGAGCTTGCCGATGAGCGGCGCCGCCATGGCACCGACCAGCAGGAATGCCGTCAGCAGCCATGCACCCTGCGTGGTCTGGTAGTGCGCGGAGATCTGCGGCAGGGCCGTCGAGATCATCATGTAGCTGACCGCGAGCAGTTCGAGCAGAAGCACGATCGACAGCAGCGAGAGGACGAGGCGGAGGCTCCAGCCTTCCTCATGGGTCCGACCCGACGGGTCGGTGGGCGACGGCGCAGGGCCGCCGGTCGGGGTGGTGACCATCCGTGGAATCCTTTCAGACACCAATAAGCAACGGGACCAGATGTTTTCGGGTCCTGTGAAATCTCCGGAGATGGCGGGTGCGCAGGTTCCCGCCGTGGCACCTTCGGTCGGCCGACGGCGCTCTCACATCACACTGATCGCGAAACCGTGACGCCAGTCACATGCCCGCCCAGTGGGACATTTGCTGACCGGGTGTCGTCGAGTGTCGGTACCGGTGAATTCGACTCGTTACCAACGCTATTGAGCGCCTGAGTGCCACAAGGAGTCCACCTTGGGTGATTTGTCGGATTGCCCCGACGAACAAACGCTCGGCACCCGGGAGGCCGGGTGCCGAGCGTTTGTTCGAGTGTTGCTCGTGTCGAAGGGTCAGGGCCGGAGCCGGCGCACCGCCCACATCGACGGAATCAGCAGCAGTGCCGAGAGCGCGAGGGTCAGTGCGGCTTCCGTCAGCTGGAAGCGGCGGAACAGGCTGCCGGGGTGGTAGCGCGTTTCGAAGCGGTCGATGCCCTGGGCCCGTTGGCAGGCGGTGAACTCGCGGTCCTGCGCGGCGTAGATGGCGTCCTGGCGCGACTCGTACTCGGCGAAGGTCTCGTCGGGGCGTTGTTCCCAACCGCTTTCGGAGCCGGTCGTGCTACAGGCGGCGTAGTCCATGTCCACGCCGCGGCCCTCCGCGTCGACATAGCCCGAACTCAAGGTCCAGACAGCCTCGGTGTCCGGCGTGTAGGTGACCGCACGGTTGTATCCGAGCGGCTGCGACTCCACAACGGGTGTCGCGTACTGCGGGCGTGCCTCGACCTGGAACCCCACCAGCAGTGCCGCCATCGCGATCAGCGTCACCGTCATCGCCCCGAGCGTGTTGCGGAGCAGCAGGCCGACGAGGCTTCCGAGGACCAGTGCCAGGGCCGTGTAGGCCCCCGCGATCAATCCGGTGGACTGAAACAGCGGGAAGGTGAGACTGGAGTGCCCGAAGTAGCTGCTCGACGATACGAAGGCGAAGTTCGGCCCGACGGCCGCCGTGCGGGTCCACTGGAGTGCTGATCCGAGGACGGCCATGGCGAGGACCACGGGTACGAACACGACCAGCACCCGGGTCCAGTACCACCGCGCACGTCCGACGGACTGCGACAGCCCCAGGACGTGGGTGCCGTGCTCGATGTCCCGGGAGAAGACGGTGACGCCGACCAGCACGCTGAGCAGGACGGGCAGAACCACGGTGACGATGGTGATCATCGTGAGCGTCGACTCGGCCCAGCACTCCGCGGAACCGTCGCCGGGCACGCAGTCGAAGAAGTTGCCGAACGGGTCCGGACTGTTCGTGCGCCGAACGATGAGGCCGCAGACCGCCGCGACGACCGCGAGCAGGAGGACCGAACCGACCGCGGCCAGGATCGTCGTTCAGTGCTGCCGCCAGGTAACCCAGATCATGCTGCCTCTTCGTCGATGGTGGTCAGGTAGGCCAGGACGATGTCGTCGAGGTTCGGGGGTTCCACGCGCCAGCCGTCGCCGGGCGTGGGACGGGCGCCGCGCACGAGGTGGGTGTGCCGGTGCGACTCGACGATCGAGCCGCTGCCGACGACGCCGGCCGGGTCCGCCGCGCCGGTGAGCAGGTAGTGCTCCTCGAGGAGGTCGTCGAGGGCGCCGGTGAGCCGGGCCCGGCCGGAGCCGAGGATCACCAGTTGGTCGGCGATCTCGGCCACCTCCGACAGGACGTGCGACGACAGCACGATGGTGGTGCCGCGCTCGGCGGCGTCCTCCATGAGCGTGCGGACGACGGATCGTCGTGCGAGCGGGTCGAGTTCGGCCAGTGGCTCGTCGAGCAGGAGGACGTCGGGGCGGCGGCCCAGTGCCAGTACCAGCGCGACGCGGGTGCGGTGCCCGGGTGACAGGGTCTTCGCGCGCGCCGACAGCGCGATCTGGGCGTCGGTCACGAGCCGGGTCGCATAGTCGTTGTCCCACTGAGTGTTCGACTTCTCGCCGAACATGAGGGTGTCGGCGACCGTGAATCCGCGGTACAGCGGCTTGTGCTGGGCGACGTAGGCGAGCCCGGGCGCGATCCCGTTCCGGCCGGGTCGATGTCCCAGGATCGTCACCTCTCCGGCGTCCGGCTCGAGCAGGCCGACGGCGATGGACATGAGGGTGGACTTGCCGGCCCCGTTGGCGCCGACGAGTGCGGTGATGCTGCCGCGCTGGACGTCGAACGAGCAGCCCCGCAGTGCCTCCGTGCGGCGGAACTTCTTGTGTACGTCGCGCACCGTCAGTGCGCTGTCTGCCTCACTCATGTGAACTCTCCTGTGTCCTCACCGAATTCGCTGTCCAATGCCGCCGTCACCAGGGCCTCGAGGTCCGATCGTTCGAGCCCCGCGTCCGCGCCCGCCCGCGCCCACGTCGCGAGTTCGTCCTGCAGGGCCTGCCGTTCGGCCATGCCGGGTTTGAGCAGCGACTGGGTCACGAACGTGCCCAGCCCGGGCCGGGCTTCGACGAGTCCGTCGTTCTCGAGTTCCCGGTAGGCCTTGAGCACGGTGTTGGGGTTGACCGTCACGGCGGCGACCACCTCCTTCGCGGTAGGAAGCCGGTCGCCCGGTTTCAGGTCGCCCAGTCGTAGGGCCTGTTTCACCTGGAGCACCAGCTGGACGTACGCGGGGATCCCGGATCGACGGTTGATGTGGAACTCGACCATCGAATCTCCATTTCACTACAACAATAGTGAAATAGAGGTTGCACTGGTCGCCGTCCGATGTCAACCTGTTCGAGAGGTTTGCGGGGGTTGCTGCGTGTCGCGGTAAATGCGGCTCGAAGACGCTGCGCAGTGCAAAAATTCGGACGAGTGTACCGATTGAGACGGAAGTTCCATTGTGAATTCAACAAACACGGAAGCCGCGGGTAGTCCGGAATCCGGCCCGCCCGCCACCAAGGCTCGGCGACGCAAACCGCGCCGGCGCGGCCGTCGGATCGCCCTGTACGTGACGCTGTGCGTGCTCGTCCTGCTGATCGCCACCCCGTTGATCGCGTTCGGTGTCGCCTACAAGGACGCGGACGTGCCGCGGCCCGGCGATATGAAGACCAACCAGGTGTCGACGATCCTGGCGTCGGACGGGACGACGGAGATCGCCCGCGTCGTGCCGCCAGAGGGCAACCGCACCGAGGTCACGATCGACCAGATTCCGGAGCACGTGCGCAACGCGGTGCTCTCGGCCGAGGACCGCGACTTCTATTCGAACCCCGGATTCTCGGTCAGCGGTTTCGCGCGCGCGGCCCGCGACAACGTGCTCGGCAAGGACAGCGCCGGCGGTGGCTCCACCATCACCCAGCAGTACGTGAAGAACACGCTGGTCGGGTCGGAGCGGTCCGTGACCCGCAAGATGAAGGAACTGGTGATCTCGTCGAAGATGGCGCGCGAGTGGTCCAAGGACGAGATCCTGGCCGCGTACCTCAACACCATCTACTTCGGCCGCGGCGCGTATGGCATCGCGGCCGCGTCCGACGCGTACTTCGGCAAGCCGCTGGGCGAGCTGACGGTGGCCGAGGGTGCCGTGCTGGCTGCGGTGATCCAGAGCCCGTCGAGCCTCGATCCCGTCACCAATCCGGCAGCGTTGAAGGCGCGTTGGGACTACGTGCTGGACGGCATGGTCACGATGTCGGCGCTGTCGTCCGTCGAGCGTGGGGCGATGCAGTTCCCGGACGTGCTCCCGACGGCACCGCTCGCGGATGCAGGTGCGGCGCCGGGCCCGGAGGGCCTCATCCGCGCGCAGGTGCTGCGTGAACTCGCCGAATCCGGTGTCAGTGAACAGGATCTGAACACCGAGGGACTGCAGATCACCACCACCATCGATCCCACGGCGCAGCAGGCCGCGCTGGACGCGGTCGCCGACACGCTCGACGGTGAACCCGAGAACCTGCGCACCGCCGTGGTGTCGGTCGACCCGAAGTCGGGTGCGGTGCGCGCCTACTACGGCGGCGCCGACGGCAAGGGCTTCGACTTCGCGCAGGCCGGACTCCAGACGGGTTCCTCGTTCAAGGTGTTCGGGCTGGTCGCCGCACTGCAGCAGGACATCCCGCTGTCGCAGATGTACGACAGCGGTCCCCTGTCCGTCTACGGCGTGACCATCACCAACGTCGAGGGCGAGTCCTGCGGCAAGTGCACCATCGCCGAGGCGCTCAAGCGGTCCCTCAACACCAGCTTCTACCGCCTCACGTTGGCGATGGACGACGGTGCACAGAAGATCGCGGACGCCGCACACGCCGCCGGCATCCCGGAGACGGTGCCGGGATGGCAGTACCCCACGCTCACGCAGGAGGGTGGTTCGCCGGAGAACGGAATTGTGCTGGGCCAGTACCTGTCCCGGCCCATCGACATGGCGTCGGCGTATGCGACGCTGGCGGCGTCGGGCATGTACCACAAGCCGTACTTCGTGCAGAAGGTCGTGACGGCGGACGGTGTCGTGCTGCTGGACCGGCCGGCGCCCGAGGGTGAACGCAGGCTCGACGCGGCGGTCGCGGACAACGTCACGCAGGCGATGCTGCCGATCGCGTCGTACTCGCGCAGCCACGGACTGGCCGGTGGCCGACCGTCGGCGTCGAAGACCGGCACCGCACAGCTCGGCGACACCGGGCAGAACAAGGACGCCTGGATGGTGGGGTACACCCCGCAGCTGTCCACCGCGGTGTGGATCGGCACGGCCGACGCCAAGGCCATCGAGAACACCTGGGGCGGCTCCGTGTACGGCTCGGGTCTGCCGTCGGACATCTGGAAGAAGACGATGGACGGCGCGCTCGAGGACACCGACGTCGAGAAGTTCCCCTGGCCGGCACCGATCGGTGGTCAGGCCGGTGTCCCGGCGTACACCGGGGCGGGATCGGGCGCATCGGGGTCCGGCCAGAGCACGGCCAATTCGCCGGCCCCGGCCGCACCGGCTCCCGCGCCCGCACCGGCACCGCAGCTTCCGCCGCCCCCGAGCGGTCGCGTCATCGAGATCCTGCCCGGGGTCAAGATCACGTTGCCGGGCTGAGTCGACGGTCGGGTGTGGGGGCGTGACGCAGGTCAAGATCGGGTGCATACGTGTCGCATCCGTGATTGAAGAATCACGATTCGGAAGGTGTACTCGTTACCGTGACTGAGCCCGCGCGCCCCTCCCAGGTTTTCCGTCTCCGCGCGCCGTTGGCCGGTGTCGCGGTAGTTGCCGGGCTGTTGGCGTGGGCGCCGGTGGCCGCCGCGGAGACCACGCGCCCGGCTGCCTGCGTGCCGTTCGGCACCGCTCAGCTGCCACCCGGGTTGCCGTCCCAGGGCGGGCGCGACGGGCTCGAGCGTCTCCCGGAGTTCGTCGGGGACAACGCGCCGTCGTCGGTGGAGCTGCGCACACAGACAACACAGTTCAATCGGATCTGGGACTTCGCCCTGGTCGACGCCGCGTTGCTGACGCGACCGCGGGCCGGATCCGACGCCGAGCCGTGGCGGTACGCGCCGCTGCCCGAATGTCTGCGGGACCGTCTGGTCGGAATCTCGGTGGACGACGACGAGTTGATCGCCGTGGACGACGCCGGGTGGATCTACACGATGGACAACGTGTCGCAGGCTCCGCTGTTCTGGAACTGGACCTCGGCCTTCGGTGCGCCGCTGTGGACCGGGTCGGGCCAGCGGCTGCCGGGCACCGAACCGGGCACGTGGGCGCTCAGCGTCTCGTCGCCGTGGGACAACCAGACCTACACCGATGCCGCGGGCCGCGTGCACTACGTCGGGCTGGGCAAGATGACGATGGTGCCCGCGCTCACCGGCGACGGCAGCCGCATCACCTACGCCGACCCGTGGCTGCCGAACGATCAGAGCTACGAGATCGGCGGCCCGCTCGGCGGCCGGTTCCGGTCGATCGCCCTGTCGTCGGCCGGGTCGACGACGTTCGTCGTGAACGAGTACGGCGACATGTACACCCGCAGTTTCGACTTCGACGCGTCCGGTTCGGACTCGGTGTTCTTCCGCTACAGCTGGGACGACCAGTCCGGCAAGCCCACGGCACCGAACATGTTCGCGGAGTTGCTGGACCGCGACACCGCCGCGATCCAATTGCCGGGTCAGGACTGGGTGCGCCAGCCCAAGATTCCGGGCGAGATCACGTCGGCGATCAGCGTGCACTCCACCGGCGTCGGCCCCGGCGCCCGCGAGTTGCGGGTTGCGGGACGGCAGGACGGCGGCGCGTCGGGCTTCTGGCACAAGGATCTGGACGCGCCGGCATGGGAGTTCACCGCGACGGGCGCGGACCTGCCCGGCACGCCGCTGGAGAACTCGCCGTTCGACCGGTCGGCGGAAACGCTCGCACCCCCGGCGCCGTGGAATCTGTCGGCGTCGCTCCCCGCCCGCGACACCCTCGTCGACGGGCAGTTCCTCGTCGACGCCGGCCTGCCGTACACGCTGGTCGATCCGCGCCTGCTCGACGCCGTCGGCCAGCAGGCGGGACCGTCCGGGTACCGGATTGCGGTGTCGCACTTCGATCCCGCTGCCACCACCCGCGAGGCCACGGTGACGGCGCCCGACGGTGCGGTGATCCCGGTGTTGCTGCACACCGCCGACGGTCTCCGGTTCGAGGCACGCGGACCGGGGCTCGACGATCAGCCGCGGCACCTGGTCGGTGCGATCGAGATCCCGCAGACCGCGTTCGACGCCCGCGACACCGATCCCTCCCTGGATGCCTTCGTCCGGGACTGGATGCGCGGCAAGCAGATCGCACCGATCACTCTCAGTGCGACAGCGAGTGACCTGGTGGTGCGCTGACCCGGCGAGTTTGCGACTCCGTGAATGGCGTGCGTCACACGGTCGACATGAAATGTAACAAACGGTCGGTCAGCTGCTATATCAGAGAACGTGATCGATCGTGTCCTCCGCAGTAAGCGCTCCCCGTCTCGTCTCGCCGCACCCCTCGTGTGCGTGGCGGTGATGACCGGACTGTTGTCCACTGCGCCGACGGCGTCTGCGACGGCGTCCGGGCCCGCGTCGTGCGTACCCGTCGGCACCGCGCAGTTGCCGCCGGGACTGCCCTCGGCGGGTTGGCGGGCGGGACTCGACACCCTGCCGTTGTTCGCCGGCAACCACGCGCCATCGTCGGTCGAGTTGCGCACGCAGACAACGCAGTTCAACAAGTTCTGGGACTTCTCGCTGGTGGACGGCGCGCTGCTGACCCGTCCGCGCGTCTGGACCGGATCGAACACCGAGGCGTGGCGGTACGCGCCGTTGCCGGAGTGCCTGCGGGGCAGGCTGGTCGGTATCTCCGCCGACGACGACGAGTTGGCCGCGATCGACGCCGACGGCTGGATCTACACCATGGACAACGCATCCCAGACGCCGTTGACCTGGAACTGGACGTCGGCGTTCGGCGCCCCGATCTGGACCGGCGGCGGCAAGCGCCTTCTCGGCGGGGCGCCCGGACAGTGGGCGCTGAGCGTCGCCTCTCCGTGGGACAACCAGACGTACGCGGACGCCGCCGGCCGCCTGCACTACTACGGGCTGGCGAAGATGACGATGGTGCCCTCGCTGACGGGCGACGGCAGTCGCATCACGTACGCCGACCCGTGGCTGCCGATCGACGACAGCTACGAGATCGGCGGCCCGCTGGGCGGCCGGTTCCGGTCCGTTGCGCTGTCGTCCTCGGCGTCGACGACGTTCGTGGTGAACAAGTACGGCGACATGTACACGCGGAACTTCGATCCCGACGCGACCGGCTCGGACTCCATCTTCTTCCGCTACAGCTGGGACGACCAGACGGGCAAGCCGACCGCGCCGAACTCGGCGTTCGAGTCGTGGTTCAAGGGGTACGCCGCGATCCAGCTGCCCGCGCAGGACTGGAAGCGTCAGCCCAAGATTCCCGGCGAGATCACCTCGGCGATCAGCGTGCACTCCACCGGCGTCGGGCCCGACGCCCGCGAGCTGCGGGTGGCCGGTCGGTCGGGTGGCGTCGCCGGCTTCTGGCACAAGCACCTGAACGCGCCGTCATGGAATTTCACCGCAACCGGAGCGGACCTGCCCGGTGCGCCGCTGGAGAACTCGCCGTTCGACCGGTCATCGGACACGCTGGCCCCGCCCGCGCCGTGGAACCTGTCCACGTCACTGCCCTCCCGCGACGCGTGGGTGGACGGCCAGGTGCTGGTGGACAGCGTGCTGCCGTACTCGATCCTGGACCCACGCCTGCTCGACCAGGTGGGCCTGCATGCCGGCCCGTCCGGCTACCGGATCTCGATCGACCACTTCGATCCCGTCGCCACCACCCGCGCGGCCACGGTGACCGCGCCGGACGGCACGACCATCCCCGTCGTCGTCCATACCGCGGACGGGCTCCGCTTCGCACCGCGCGGTGCCGGACTGGATGCGCAGCCGCGGCACCTGGTCGGCGCGATCGAGATCCCGCAGTCCGCGTTCGACGCCCGGGCCTCCGACCCCGCCCTGGACGCCTTCGTCCGGGACTGGATGCGCGGCAAGCAGATCGCGCCGATCAGCCTCAGCGCCACCGACACCGATCTCGTGGTCCGGTAGGAACAAACCTTTCGGCCTCGCGCCAATCTGTACCTTTCTGTACCTTTTCGAGGGTTGTGTACAAAATTGGCGCGGGCACGGAAGTCATGTCTGCGGCCGGTCCGATTCCTACGCGGCGGGGTGCCCGTGCGGCATCGGCAGCGCCGCGAGCGCGTGGTCGACGACGCCGTCGACGGTGAAGACCGGCTCGATCGTGCGGTCGATGGCGAGGCTCTCGACCATCGACCACCATCCGCGCAGGAGCATCCGTGCCTCGGGGGACGGCTGTGTGCCGGTGGCCTCGAGGGTGCGCTCGACCATGGTGTCCTTCATGTGTTCGCGGATCTCCTGGATCTGCGGGTCGGCGCCGAAGCCGCCGTGGAAGAAGGACTGGTAGTTCGCGCCGTGCCGGTCGATGAACGAGACGAACGCGTGCACGACGGCCCTCAGCGGTTCACCGGACGCGTCGTCGGGGTCTGCCTTCGCGGCGCGCAGCAGGCGCCGGGCGGCCGCGCCGACGACGGCGACGTAGTAGTCCTGCTTGGTCGGGAAGTACCGGAACAGCAGGCCGCGGGAGATGCCGGCCTTCTCGGCCACCAGGTCGATCGACAGCGCATGGATGGGCCGGGCCGCGAGTTCCTGCAGGCCGATCGCGACGAGTTGCCGCTTGCGCTCCTCCGGTGGGAGCCGCCGCCGGGGGGCCGCAGTTTCGGTCGACACGAGATGACACCGTCCAGGATCTTGATTGCGGGGCAAGTCTACGTTTAGGTTAACTGAGCAATGCTCAGTTAGTCGACGGCACGGAGGCTGGCATGGATTTCGCACAAAGCGCGCGGTCGAAGGAGTACCTCGATCGACTGCGGGCGTTCATCGCGACCGAGGTCGCGCCCGTCGAGGCGCGACTGCGGGCCGAGCGGGTGGCACCGTTCGCGCAGCGCGCCGACGTTCCTGGTGCCGCGATGTGGCAGGTGTCCGACGAGTTCCGCGCGCTGCAGGCCGAGGCCCGCGCGCAGGGCCTGTGGAACCTCTTCCTGCCCGACGCCGAACTCGGCGCCGGCCTGACCAACGTCGAGTACGCCCCGCTCGCCGAGGAGATGGGACGCTCGCCGTTCGTCTCCGCGATCTTCAACTGCGACGCCCCCGACACCGGCAACATGGAGGTGCTGTACCACTACGGCAGCGCCGAGCAGAAGGAGCGCTGGCTGACGCCGCTGCTGGACGGTGAGATTCGGTCCGCGTTCTGCATGACCGAGCCCGACGTCGCGTCGTCCGACGCCACCAACATGGCCGCGACCGCCGTCGTCGACGGCGACGAGGTGGTGCTGGGCGGCCGCAAGTGGTGGAGCACCGGGATCGGCAGCCCCGATTGCAAGATCCTCATCTTCATGGGCCTTACCGACCCGGAAGCGCCCAAGCATCAACGGCATTCGATGGTGCTGGTGCCGATGGACACCCCCGGTGTGAAGGTCGAGCGGATGCTCTCGACGATGGGCTTCTACGACGAACCCGGTGGGCACGGCGAGGTGTCGTTCACCGACGTCCGGCTGCCGTTGGACGCAGTCATCGCCGGGCCCGGACAGGGATTCGAGATCGCGCAAGGCCGGCTCGGGCCGGGCCGCGTGCACCACTGCATGCGCCTGATCGGCCTGGCCGAGGCCGCGCTCGAACTCGCGATCCGCCGCGGCACCGAACGCGTCGCCTTCGGCAAGCCGCTGGTCAACCTCGGCGGCAACCGCGAGCGCATTGCCGACGCCCGCATCGCGATCAACCAGTTGCGGCTGCTGGTGCTCAACACCGCCTGGCTGCTCGACACGCAGGGCCTGTTCGGCGCGCGGTCCGCCGTCTCCGAGATCAAGGTCGCCACCCCCCGCGTGGTGCAGCAGGTGATCGACTTCGCAATCCAGATCCACGGCGGCGGAGGGCTTTCCGAGGACTTCCCGCTCGCCGGTGCGTGGACGGCGGCGCGTGCACTGCGCCTCGCCGACGGCCCCGACGAGGTCCACCAGGGTCTGGTCGCCCGCTTCGAGTTGGGGAAGTACCAGTGAGCCCGAAGACGCCGGCGCTGCCGGACAACGCGCGCACAGTCCGCGACGAGGATGCCTTCGATGTCGACGCCGTCGCACAGTGGTTGCGGGACAACGGCTCCGCTGAACTCGAAGGCGTGCCCGAGGTGCGCCAGTTCGCGGGCGGGGCGTCCAACCTGACGTACCTGCTGCGCTACCCGGACCGCGACCTGGTGCTGCGCCGTCCGCCGGCCGGCGCGAAGCCGTCGTCCGGGCACGACATGGTCCGTGAGTACCGCATCCAGTCGCTGCTCGCGCCCGTGTACCCGCACGTGCCGGCGATGGTGGGCCTGTGCACCGACCCGTCGGTGCTCGGCAGCGACTTCTACGTCATGGAACGCGTCGAGGGCACCATCCTGCGTTCCGCGCCCCCGGCCGAACTGGGGCTCACCCCGGAGAACACGCGTGAGCTGTGCCTGCGGGTGATCGACCTGCTGATCGAACTGCACGGCGTGGACCCGGCGTCTGCGGGCCTGGAGGAGTTCGGTCGCGGCACGGGGTACGTCGCCCGCCAGGTGGCCGGTTGGACCAAGCGTTACGCGGCCGCCCGCACCGACAACGTGCCCGACTTCGCGCGGGTTGCGAAGTGGCTCGACGACAACCGGCCGGCCGACGTCGCCTCGCGGGTGATCCACGGCGACTTCCGGCTCGACAACGTCGTGCTCGGCGACGACCTGCGGCCCCGCGCCGTCCTGGACTGGGAACTCGCCACGATCGGCGATCCGCTGATGGACCTCGGCTCGAGCCTGGCGTACTGGCCAACCCGGCGTTCGAGCACTTCTGGATCGCGGTGGGCTACCTGGACACTCGCTGCAACGAACTGATCGACGCGATGACGGAGGGCAAGTAGTGGGCAGCCGCGCGCCACGCAGGAACATTCTCATCACAGGTGCCAGCTCGGGCCTCGGCCGCGGCATGGCCCGCGAATTCGCCGCACGTGGACGCAACCTCGCGCTCGCCGCCCGGCGCACCGAGCGGCTCGAGGAACTGCGCGACGAACTCCTCGCCGCGAACCCGGACATCACCGTCGCGATCCGGGGGCTCGACGTCGACGTTCACGACCCGGTGTTCAGCGTGTTCCGGGAGTTCGACGAGGAACTCGGCGGCCTGGACCGGGTGATCGTCAACGCCGGTCTCGGCAAGGGGCAACCGTTGGGCACCGGCTACTTCCGCGCCAACGCCGCGACGGCGCGCACCAACTTCCTCGGCGCCCTCGCGCAGAGCGAGGCGGCGCTCGAACTGTTCCGGCCGCGGAACGCCGGCCACGTGGTGCTGATCTCGTCGGTGAGCGCGATGCGCGGCATGCCGCGCAACCTCACCACCTACGCGGCGTCGAAGGCGGGGGTCGCGGCGCTCGGCGAGGGCATGCGGGCGGATCTGGCGAAGACCGGCATCGACGTCAGCACCATCTTCCCCGGCTTCATCCGCTCCGAGATCAACGAGAAGGTGAAGAAGGTGCCGTTCATCGTCGACACCGAGACCGGTTGTCGCGCGCTGGCCGCGGCGATCGAGAAGGAACCGAACAAGGCCTACGTCCCGGCGTGGCCGTGGTTGCCGGTGTCGATGGCGATGAAGGTGCTGCCGCTGTCGGTGGTGTCGAGGATGGCGTAGGTCGGCGCGGACAGCGGAATCCGGCCTGACCTGCACGGATCGCGAAACCGGTCGGTTTATAACCCGTCAAGATAAATATTCGATAACGCTCGACGGATTGATATAGCTTCGTTACCCTTTTGTGACGGGCCCCATGGGAGCACCCCCCTCGGGCCGATGGGCAAGACACAAATGAGGTAATACCCGTGGGCAAGCACCACCAGCCATCGCACCGTTTCGTTCGCAAGATCAACCCCTCCGAGTCCGCCGCCGGCCGTCGGTCGCGCAAGACGGCGGCATTCGTGGCCATCGCCGGGACCCTCCTCGTCGGAGGGGCGCAGCTCGGCGCCGCCACCGCCTCCGCGGCCCCCGCGGCCCAGACCGCCGGATTCGTCCACAGTGTGGGCTCGAGTTCCGCTGTGGTGCAGCCTGTTTCCGGCACCCTGACATCCAGCTACGGCCCGCGCGGTGGCACTCACCACGACGGCATCGACATCGGTGCGAGCATCGGCACACCGATCTACTCGGCCGCCGCCGGATCCGTGATCTCGGCCGGCCCGGCCTCCGGATTCGGGCAGTGGGTGCGCGTGCAGCACAACGACGGCACCATCACGGTGTACGGCCATGTCGACACCTACCTCGTCAGCGTCGGCCAGAGCGTCACCGCGGGCCAGCAGATCGCCACGGTCGGCAATCGCGGTCAGTCGACGGGTCCTCACCTGCACTTCGAGGTCTGGGACCCCAGCGGCCGGCAGGTCGATCCGCAGGTCTGGCTGCGGAGCAACGGCGTCCACCCGACGTGGTGACGGCCCGCTGATCCGGTAGTCGGGTCACAGCGCGAGGTGGTCGCCGCGGAATCGTCGACGCATCCGCCTGTCATGGGTCACCAGGACGGACGGTGCCCGCGAACGCGTCGAGCGCCTCCTCCAACTCCTCGACCAGCGCCGGCGACAGGTGATTGGTGGGCTCGTCCACCAGCATCAGGTCGGCGCCGCTGGTGACCAGCAGCGCGACCTCGAGGCGTCGGCGCTGGCCGAACGACAGATCCGCCAGCGGACGATGCAGATCGTCGGGCCGGAACAGGCCCAGCGAGAGCAGTTCCGCGGCCGAATCCTCCACGTATCCGGGGGTGAGGTCCTTGCCCCCGGAACAGGTCCGGGTGATCGAGAGGAATGAGTCCTCGCACGACCGACCCGTCCGAACGGGGTTGCGTGCGCCCAGGACTCGCCGCGGAGCATGCTCGACGCGGCGCCCCGATCTAGGAATTCAGTGTGCCCATGCCGACGAAGGTAACACCGGCGATCCGTGCCGGCCACCGATTATCTCCGGCTGCACCGAAAACCGGCTCGAAAACACCTGTGGCGGTGGATGAGTCCGGAGACTCGCCCACCGCCACAGGTGCGTTGTACGGCTGGTTCTACTCGGCGCCGATGATGAAGGCCTCGAGCTCGGTGCGAGCCTTGTCGTCGGCCATCTGGACCGGCGGGGACTTCATCAGGTATGCCGATGCCGGCAGGATCGGGCCGCCGAGGCCGCGGTCCTTGGCGATCTTCGCGGCGCGGATGGCGTCGATGATGATGCCGGCCGAGTTCGGGGAGTCCCAGACCTCGAGCTTGTACTCCAGGTTCAGCGGGGCGTCACCGAAGGCGCGACCCTCGAGGCGGACGTACGCCCACTTGCGGTCGTCGAGCCACTCCACGTAGTCCGAGGGACCGATGTGGACGTTGCGGTCGTGGACCTTGCCGGCGAGCGAGCCGGTCAGGTTCGACGTCACGGCCTGGGTCTTGGAGACCTTCTTGGACTCCAGGCGCTCACGCTCGAGCATGTTCTTGAAGTCCATGTTGCCGCCGACGTTCAGCTGGTACGTGCGGTCCAGCACCACGCCGCGGTCCTCGAACAGCTTCGCCATCACGCGGTGGGTGATGGTGGCGCCGACCTGCGACTTGATGTCGTCGCCGACGATCGGGACACCGGCCGCGCGGAACTTCTCGGCCCACTCCGGGTCGGAGGCGATGAAGACGGGCAGCGCGTTGACGAACGCGACACCGGCGTCGATGCAGCACTGCGCGTAGAACTTGTCGGCCTCTTCCGAGCCCACCGGCAGGTAGGACACGAGGACGTCGACCTTGGCAGCCTTGAGCGCGGCGACGACGTCGACGGGCTCGGCGTCGGAGACCTCGATGGTCTGCGCGTAGTACTTGCCGATGCCGTCGAGCGTCGGGCCACGCAGGACGGGGACGTCCAGCGGCGGGACGTCGGCGATCTTGATGGTGTTGTTCTCGCTGGCGTTGATCGCCTCGGACAGGTCGAACCCGACCTTCTTGGCGTCGACGTCGAAGGCGGCGACGAACTGGACGTCGCGCACGTGGTACTGGCCGAACTTGACGTGCATCAGGCCGGGGACGGTGGAGTTCTCGTCCGCGTCCTTGTAGTACTGCACGCCCTGGACCAGGGACGAGGCACAGTTACCCACGCCCACAATGGCTACGCGCACCGCGGTGCTGTTCTCACCCATGGTCGGGTTCTCCTTCGTTTTTCTTGGGTGCTGTTGCTGTTGATGATTGTTCGGCGGCGATCAGCTCGTTCAGCCACCGCACTTCCCGTTCGCTCGACTCGAGACCGAGCTGATGGAGCTGGCGGGTGTAGCGGTCGAGTGACCCGGTGGCCCGCCCGACGGCGTCCCGGAGACCCTCACGGCGCTCCTCGACCTGACGTCGCCTGCCTTCCAGAATTCGCATCCGCGCCTCGGCGGGGGTGCGGCTGAAGAAGGCAAGGTGCACGCCGAACCCGTCGTCGGTGTAGTTCTGGGGCCCCGTGTCCGCCACCAGCTCGGAGAAACGCTTCCGACCGGCGGGGGTGAGCTCGTACACGCGGCGCGCCCGGCGCTTGACGGTGCCGTCCGCGCCGGCGTCCTCGGCGATCAACCCGTCGGCCTGCATGCGCCGAAGGGTCGGGTAGAGCGAGCCGTAGGAGAAGGCGCGGAACGCACCGAGCAGGCCGGTCAGCCGCTTACGCAGCTCGTATCCGTGCATGGGTGACTCGAGGAGCAGCCCGAGAATTGCGAGCTCGAGCAAGATCACACCCCCTGAGTGTCCCGAACATAACCGACAGATGCGATTGCCAACTATATCGCACCGATATATACGGGCACACAGTTGAGCGAAAACAGCAGGTGGAAGACCTACTGGTCGGCTCGGTAGACCTCGCGGACGGCGCCGTCGAAGCCGACCGTCAGGAAGCCCTGCGCGCCCGTGGTCTCGTTCCACAGGTGGATACTCACGACCGGCCCGTTGTCGTCGTCGCGCTGCGCGATCAGATAGACCCGGGTCGGGTCGGCCACGCCGAGGGTGCGGTCGGCGCCGTAGACGAGCCCGATCAGCTGGGGGACGTTCGGGCGGAGCTCGGTGAGGTCGACGGGTACGCCCTCGGTGCGGCCCGGTGACCTTCCGTTGTCCGTCAGCTGTCCGTCCTCGTACCGATACGACTGCTCGCTACCGGGCGCACCGGGTACCGGGCGCGAGATCGACGCGTAGTCGGGGTAGATCGTCAGGCTGTCGACCTCCGAGTCGCCCAGTTGCCGGTCGATGTCGTCGAGCATCTGCCCGAGCCCCGCCGCGGTGATCAGCTCGGTGCCCACCGTGGGGCCGGCCGGACCGGCATGATCCCGATTCGAGGTGACCACGACGATGCCGCACACCACGACGACGGCCGCCGCGAGCGCGACGATCCAGCGAGTGCTCTGCGGCTGTGGCGACGGCGCGACGGTGTCGCTCGGCGCCGGCGGCGCCTGCAGGTCTCGGACGAGTCGATCGAGGTTGTCCGGGGTGCGGCGGTTCGGCATGCTCATCGCCCCTGGGCCGGCGAGACGTCGACCACGGTGCCGTCCATCCGCGTGTCCACCATTCCCGTTTGTTCCTCGCGGTCCTCGAACAGGTAGCTGACCAGGCCCTCCCCCGCCGTCGAATCCGGTCGCACGAAGATGTGCTCGACCTGGGCCGCCGGCATCCCGACACGGCCCGGTCCTGTCGCGAGAACCTCGGCGAGTCGGTCGACGTCGAGGGCCGCGAGGTCGACCGTGGTGGTGTCCAGGGGTCGCGAATCGGGCTCCCGCACCGTCGAGAACCCGCCGCGGAAGCTCCAGTCCTGTGCGCGATGCGGTTGGCCGTCCAACATCCGGGTGAAGAACACGTAGGTCGGGTAGAAGATCACGTCGTCCACCTGCAGATCACCGAACTTCAGCTCGTACTGGCGCAGGAAGTCGCGGATCCCCTCGGGTGAGCGAGGATCGAGCGGCTCGACCACGATCGGCTGCGGCTCGCCGGGCGCGACAGGGGCCGGTTCGGCCGCGACGACCGCCTCGGGCGCCGCGGCGTCGCCTCGATTCGTGTACATCACCGTTCCGCAGATCGCCACGACCGCAACCACGATCGCGGCCACAGCGCGACCCGGGACACGTCTGCGAGGTGCCGGCGTGGCCTCCCGTGCGGCTTCGACGAGATGCTCGGGAATCTGCAGGTCCTCGACGAGAGAGGCGAGTTCCCCGAGCGTCTTGGCCTTCATGGCCTGCGCGGTCCGGGTCTGATACTCGGTCGGATCGAGTTGCCCCTCGCTGTATCCGGCGTCCAGGAGTCCACAGGTCTGGGCGCGATCGATGTCGCGCGCGCGGGCTTTGGCGGAGACGGGGGCGGACACGTCCGTGATCCTAGGAAACCGTTCGGATTGTTGTGCAACCACGTCCGAACCGACGAACTACACGGGTGGAGAAGATCGAGCACGAAGTGCCTACTGGTCGGCTCTACGGACTTCCAGAATCTCGCCGTCGAAACCCATGGTCAGCCACCCGTTGGCTGCGATGTCCTGATTGGACGCCAGGATCTCGACGGCCGGTATGTCGTCGGAGCGGTCGCGCTCGATCGACAGATGGACCGAGTCCGGGTTCGGCACTGCGACGCTCTGCTCGATCCCGCGGACCAAGCCGATCAGCTTGGGCAGGTTCGGCCGAAGTTCCGCGAGGTCCACCGGAACGGTGGGTGTGCGGGTTCCACCGTCGTCGGGACCGTCGAAGGTGGGACTCCCGGATTCGATCTCGTAGCTGTACCTCTCGCTCCGGCCAGGCTTTCCCGGGACGGGGCGAACGATGTCGGCACGCTCGGGGTACACGCGCAGCTCGTCGACCTCCAGGCCGCCGAGCTTCTGCTCGAGGGTGTCGAACAGGCGGTTCATCTCGGTGAGCGTCAACAGGTCGGACGATTCCGCATCGACGGCGGCGACGCCCGGGGCGGCGGAAGGCGCGTCTTCGCCCGACTGCGTCAGGACCACGGCCCCGCCCACCGTGAGCACGGCCGCGATACCGAGAGCGGCGATCCACCGCATGCTCCGGTCCCGCGGTGGGGCAGGAACCGCATTCGACAGCTCCCGCGGAACCTGCAAGTCCCGAACGAGGCGGTCCAGATCGCCCAGCGTGCGTGCCGTCGCCGCGGATTCCAGGCGGGCGCGGTGTTCGTCCTCGGACAACTGGCCGGTGCCGCGCGCCGCGTCGAGCACCTCGCACACACCGTCGCGGTCGCTGTCACGGGCGCGTAGGCGCAGGGAGGTCGCGAGGTTTCGGCGTTCGGTCGGTGTCATCGTCACCTGTCCGCAGTTCGGACGTCGATCTCGTCGCCGCCGAGTGTCGTGTACACGCTGCCGGATCGCTTGTCAGGGCTCTCGACGCTGATCGCCACCTCGACCTCGCCGCCGGTGGTGCGGACGTCGATGTCGCCGATCCGGCCGGTCGAGAGCCGTACCCGATCCGGGGCCGTGGCGAGGTTGGCCGCCAGCCGGTCGAGATCGATGTCGGCCAGGTCGATCGCTTGTGTGTCGGGGCCTCGCCCATTCGGGGTCATCGACGGCTTGAACCCGTTCATGAAGTCGTACCGCTGGTACAGGTGTGGTGCCCCGTCGACCGCGCGGTCCACCGACGCCCGCTCGGGGTAGAAGATGGCGCGATCGACCAGGGTGTCCTTGAACTTGGCGCGGTATCGGTCGATGAAAGCCCGGATCCCCTCGACGGTGGTCGTGTCGATCGGCTCGATCACGATCGCGTCGGGCTCGCCCGGAATCGGTGCCGGCAGCGGCGCGGGTTCCTCGGCCGCGGCAACGACCTCCGGCGCGGCGGGCGTCTGCGCGGTCTCGTCGTCGCGTGCGACGAAGAACACGGTCCCGATCACGACGGCGACGGCCGCGATGGCCGCGGCGATCACCGGCCCGCGCCGTAATCGACGGGGTGCGGTGGCGGTCCGGAGTGCGGTCTCGACGAGGTGCGCGGGAATCTGCAGGTCGGACACCAGCGCGTCGAGTTCACCGAGCGTCTTGGCCTTCATCGCGGCGGCGGTGCGGGCGTCGTACTCGGTCGTGTCGAGCTGGCCCTCGCTGTATCCGGCGTCGAGCACTCCGCAGGTCTGCGCGCGATCGATATCGCGCGCACGAGTACTGGAGGAAGCCTGCCCGGACACGGTCGTGATCTTAGGAAACCGCTCGGACGGTCGCCCGGCACCACCCGTTTCCGGCGGTACCGTCGCATGTCAAGACCTTGTGTTCGTCCCCACGTGCGGCGCCTCCCGGCACACCCCGCCGACGGGTGACGCACGTACTCTGGTCTCCGTGCGGATACAGCGGCAGGTCGTGGACTACGCGCTGCAGCGCCGGTCCCTGCTCGCCGAGGTCTACTCGGGGCGGACCGGCGTGACCGAAGTCTGCGATGCGAGCCCCTACCTGCTGCGCGCGGCCAAGTTCCACGGCCGCAGCAGTTCGGTGATGTGCCCGATCTGTCGCAAGGAAGAGTTGACCCTCGTATCTTGGGTGTTCGGCGACAAACTGGGCCCGGTGTCGGGCTCGGCGCGGACACCCGAGGAACTGGTTCGTCTGGCCGCGACCGAGGAGGAATTCTCGGTCCATGTGGTCGAGGTGTGCCGCACATGCAGCTGGAACCACTTGGTCCAGTCCTACGTTCTCGGTGCGGTACCGGCACCGAAGCGGCCGAGGAGGACGTCCTCACCGCGCCGCCGCACCGCCAGTGAGTAGTAGTGAACCGACAGCGTAGGAAGCCGACAGCTGTGCCCACCGACCGACGCAACCGAGGACTGCCCACAGTCACCCGATTACTGGAGATTCGTACGTGAGTTCCCCCAACAACCCCCAGGGTCGACCTACCGGACCGCGGCGTCCGAACGGCCCGCAGCAGAGTGGACGACCGGCCGGGCAGCAGCCCGGCCGTCCCGTGGGTGGCCCCGGGGGCCCCGCGCCGCGCCGCAACCCGGGTCCCCAGCAGGGCGGTCGCCCGGCTCCACGGCAGCCGCAGCAGGGTGGTCGTCCACCGCAGGGAGGCGAGCGCCCGCCGCAGGGTGGACCGCGTCCGCCCCAGGGTGGCCAGCGTGCGGCACAGGGGGGACCGCGTCCGGCACAGGGTGGGGGCCGCGGTCCCGGTGGGCGTCCGCCGGCCGGCCCGCCGCCGACCGCACGCAAGTCCGGTGATGGATCGGGCGGTCAGCCGCCGAAGGGTCCGAAGAAGACCAAGTCCAGCAAGTGGAAGATCGCGCGCCGCACCGCGTACGCCGTGGTCGCGCTCGGCCTGATCGTGCCGATGCTGACGTTCATGGTCGCGTACATCGTCGAGGACGTACCGAAGCCCGGCGATATGAAGACCAATCAGGTCGCGACGATCCTGGCGTCGGACGGGACGACGGAGATCAGCCGCGTCGTGCCGCCCGAGGGCAACCGCACCGAGGTCACGATCGACCAGATTCCGGAGCACGTGCGCAACGCGGTGCTCTCGGCCGAGGACCGGAACTTCTACACCAACCCCGGATTCTCGGTCAGCGGTTTCGCGCGCGCGGCCCGCGACAACGTGCTCGGCAAGGACAGCGCCGGCGGTGGCTCCACCATCACCCAGCAGTACGTGAAGAAC
>NZ_QQAT01000005.1:0-50902 GCF_003350365.1 Rhodococcus sp. AG1013 | reverse complement strand
CGGTCAGCGGTTTCGCGCGCGCGGCCCGCGACAACGTGCTCGGCAAGGACAGCGCCGGCGGTGGCTCCACCATCACCCAGCAGTACGTGAAGAACGCGCTCGTGGGTTCGGAGCGCTCGCTCACCCGCAAGATGCGTGAGCTGGTGATCTCGTCGAAGATGGCCAAGCAGTGGTCCAAGGACGACATCCTCGCCGCGTACCTCAACACCATCTACTTCGGTCGCGGCGCGTACGGCATCGCGGCCGCGTCCGAGGCGTACTTCGGCAAGCCGGTCGAGCAGTTGACGGTGGCCGAGGGCGGCGTGCTCGCCGCGGTCATCCAGCTGCCGTCGCTGCTGGACCCCGAGACCAATCCCACCGGCGCCCAGTCGCGTTGGAACTACGTCCTCGACGGCATGGTCGACAGCGGCACGCTCAGCGCCGCCGATCGTGCCGCCACCCAGTTCCCGCAGGTCATTCCTCTCGCCGAGGTCGACAACGGCAGCGGCGGCAACGGGCCGGAGGGCCTGATCAAGCAGCAGGTGCTGAAGGAGCTGTCGGCGGCCGGCATCAGCGAGCAGGACCTCAACACCGAGGGCCTGCAGATCACCTCGACGATCGACCCGCAGGCGCAGGCGGCTGCCGTCGACGCCGTCGAAACGTACATGGACGGTGAGCCGTCCGAGCTGCGGACCGCGGTCGTGTCCGTCGACCCGAAGTCGGGTGCCGTGCGCGCCTACTACGGCGGCGCCGACGGCGGCGGCTACGACTTCGCGCAGGCCGGCCTGCAGACCGGTTCGTCGTTCAAGGTGTTCGGCCTGGCGGCCGCGCTGGACCAGGGCATCCCGCTGTCGCAGATGTACGACAGCGGCCCGCTCACCGTCAACGGCATCACGATCGGCAACGTCGAGGGCGAGTCCTGCGGCACGTGCACCATCGCCGAGGCCCTCAAGCGTTCGCTCAACACCAGCTTCTACCGGCAGATGCTGCAGATGGACGACGGCCCGCAGGCCATCGCCGACATCGCCCACAAGGCCGGCATCCCCGAGGACATCCCGGGCGTGGGCCCCTCGCTCACCGAGCCGGGCGGCGTCGGACCGAACAACGGCATCGTGCTGGGCCAGTACCAGTCCCGGCCCATCGACATGGCGTCCGCGTACGCGACGCTCGCGGCCTCCGGCGTCTACCACACGCCGCACTTCGTGCAGAAGGTCGTCACCTCCGACGGCACCGTGCTGCTCGACCGCGGCACGCCGACCGGCGAGGAAGTCATCGACGCCGCGGTGGCCGACAACACCACCGCCGCAATGACGCCGATCGCGGCGTACTCGCGCGGCCACGGGCTGGCCGGTGGCCGTCCGTCGGCGTCAAAGACCGGTACCGCGCAGCTCGGTGACACCGGCTCCAACAAGGACGCGTGGATGGTCGGCTACACCCCGTCGCTGTCGACGGCGGTGTGGGTCGGTACCGAGCAGGGTCTGCCGATCGAGAACAGCTATGGCGGAATGATCTACGGCTCAGGTCTGCCGTCGGACATCTGGAAGGCGACGATGGACGGTGCGCTGAAGGGCACCGACATCGAGAAGTTCCCGACGCCGGATCCGATCGCCGGTGTCTCGGGAGTTCCCGCGTACTCGGCACCGGCCGCGCCGAAGACGTCGTCGGCGCCCCCGTCGACCACGGCCCCGCCGACGACGACTCCGCCGCCGCTCGAGATCACCACGAGCAACATGGAGATCCTTCCGGGCGTGACGATCCCGATTCCGGGCATCAAGCCGGGCAAGCCCACCGACACGACTACCACTCCGTCACCGGAGGAGCCGACGTCGGGGCAGGAGCCGCCGGACACGACGGCCCCGGAGGGGCAGCAGCGAGCGGTCCCGCAGCCGGTCCCCGTCGGATAGCCCTTTCCCGGTAGCCTCGCGGGGTGGCCGACAACGCACCGGGCAGCACCGAGACCGACACCGGCGTCGAGCTGGTGTCGCCGGCGCCGCTCGCTGCGGATCGGCGCTCCGCGGACTGGCGGGACGTGCCGGGCCACACCGATCCGCTGACGGCACAACTGTCGTCGACGATCGGTGGCCCGGTCGGTCGGCACGCGCT
This sequence comes from Rhodococcus sp. AG1013, assembly GCF_003350365.1. NCBI lineage: Bacteria > Bacillati > Actinomycetota > Actinomycetes > Mycobacteriales > Nocardiaceae > Rhodococcus > Rhodococcus sp. AG1013. The sequence goes on along the minus strand of NZ_QQAT01000005.1, from coordinate 48,820 downwards.
GATCGGACGGACCCGCTTCTTCACCCCGATGCGGGTGATTCTGCTGCTGGCCGTGGTGTTCCTGAGTCTCGGTTGGTTCACCAAGGCCGGCTGCATCCAGCAGGGCCCGGTCGGCGCCGACGGTGCGCTGGGACTGGACTGGAGCGGCAACCGCCAGTACGTGGCGATGTGTTACTCCGACACCGTCCCGCTGTACGGCGCCGAACATCTCGACGAGGGCGCCTTCCCGTACAAGAAGTGGTGGGAGGAGCCGGCCGCCGACGGCTCCGTGCAGCGTCGCTACATGGAGTACCCGGTGCTGTCCGGGCTCTACCAGTACGCGTCGATGGTGGTCGCGAAGGCGTGGGACGCGACCCCGTGGCTGCCCGGCGGACTGCAGGTCGCGATCTACTTCAACGTGGTGGCGCTCGGCCTGGCCGCGGCGTGGCTGGTGACGGTGTGGGCCAGTGCGCTGCTGGCCGGCCGCCGCGTGTGGGACGCGGCGCTCGTCGCCTGCTCGCCACTGGTGATCGTCCACGCCTTCACCAACTTCGACCTGTTGGCGACGGCCTTCGCGGCCGGTGGTCTGCTCGCGTGGTCGCGCAAACGTCCGGTTCTCGCCGGCATCCTCCTCGGCCTCGGCGGCGCCGCGAAGCTCTATCCGCTGTTCCTGCTCGGCCCGCTGCTGGTGCTGTGTCTGCGCACGGGACGGATGCGCCCGTGGTGGCAGGCGACCGCGGCCGCGGCCGGAGCCTGGCTGGCGGTGAATCTGCCCATCGCGCTGCTGTTCCCGCGCGGCTGGGCGGAGTTCTACCGCCTCAACTCCGAGCGCGGCGCCGACCCCGACTCGATCTACAACGTCATCACCTCGTTCACCGGGTGGGCCGGCTTCGACGGCCCCCTCGCCGCGGGCGAGGCGCCCAGCGTGCTCAACGCGGTGTCGCTGCTGGCGTTCGTCGCGGTCTGCGCCGGTGTCGCCTGGGTGGCCCTGACCGCGCCGACTCGGCCCCGGGTGGCGCAGCTGTGCTTCCTGGTGGTGGCCGGGTTCCTGCTCACCAACAAGGTGTGGAGCCCGCAGTACTCGCTGTGGCTGGTGCCGCTCGCGGTCCTCGCCCTCCCCCACCGTCGGATCCTGCTGGCGTGGATGACGATCGACGCCCTCGTCTGGGTGCCGCGGATGATGTACTACCTCGGCGTGTCCAACAAGGGACTGCCCGAGCAGTGGTTCACCGGCGCCGTCGTGCTGCGCGACCTCGCAGTCCTCGCGCTGTGCGCCCTGATCCTGTGGCAGATCTACCGGCCGTCGAAGGATCTGGTGCGGTTCGGCTTCATCGACGACCCCGTCGGCGGCGTCCTCGACCAGGCCGAGGACGCGCCACCGAAATGGTTGCCGGCATGGCTGCGCCCCCGGGTTCCGGTGCGCGCCGAGTGAGGTCCTGCTTCCGGTGGAGCGTGCTCTGTCGCCGAACTGCTGGGGCGCGGGAGTCGTTCGATCGGAGGGCTTTTCGTGACCGATCAGACCTGCAGGCCGGTGAACGGTGCGATCGGAATGTTCCTGAGCACGAACCAGATCGCGGCCGCAGCGAGCGCGACTGCCGGAATCCGTCGGAGATGCCGCGCGTCCAGTACCCGTCGACCCCGAAACCGGCCCCAGGTCCAGGCGCCGTATCCGGCGAGGAGCAGGACCGCGACGACGACTCCCGACGCGTTGTACCGCAACGCGTCCGAGAGGTCGAAGTGGAGGAGCGAGTACAGCATTCGCGTGCCGCCACACAGCGGGCAGTCGATTCCGAGCAGCGCCTTCGTCGGGCACACTGGGATGACTCCGCCCGGCATCGTCGGATCGGCCCAGAGCACGAACCCGCAGGCGGCGACCGCGGCCGCCGCCACCGCCGCCGGTGCGGCGAGGCGGAGCGTCAGACGCTTCGGTGTGGACTCCATGGAATCCGAAACGTACCCCGGGACAGCCCGACACGGAGTGGTCCGGCTGCGCGCGGTCAAGGCGCCGCGGCCGGGACTGCCGCCGGCGGCCTCGTGGGGAGGGGATCGCCGCGCTCCGTCCGGCGCAGCGGGGCGCCGACGAAGACGAAGAACAGCACGACGAGCAGGGCGGCCTGCCCCCACACGCCGAGATTGACGACGAATTCGGTGGTGCCGGTGTCTGATCGGGTGGCGAGGGTGTCGAACCAGCGGAACACCCCGATGCCGAGCGTCAGGTCTGCCACCAGGTAGGCCGCGACCAGCGACCACGGCACCCGCAGCAGCACCAGGAAGGGGATCAGCCACAGCGTGTACTGCGGCGAGTGCACCTTGTGCAGCAGCAGGAACGCGCACAGCATCGCGCCGCTCACGCCGATCCACGGATAGCTGCCGTGGCGTTCGAAATGCTTCCAGCCCAGCCACACCGCGAGGGCCAGACCGGCGCACAGCGCGAGCGGCGACACGATGCCCACGACGTGGTTGTAGGTGTCGGAGCCGTGCAGGTCGACACCCATCAGTGGCCGCAGGCCCCAGTACCAGATGCTGTTGCTGGTGAGATCGGCCGTGCGCAGCTGCTGGAACGTGAACGACGCCCGCCAGCCGTCGTAGTGGGTCAGCGCGAACGGCACGTTGACCGCGACCACCGTTGCCGCCGCGGCCCCGAGTACCGCGGCGGCGCCCCGGACGTCGAGGCGGTTCCGGTCCCGGCCCTCGGTGAGGACGTACAGCGCCAGCGGCAGCACGAACAACCCCGGATAGAGCTTGAGGCAGAACCCGATCCCGAGCAGGACGGCGGCGAGCACCGCGCGGGTGCGGAGCGGCCAGCGGTGCGAGGCCATCACCGCGATCGCCCCGACCGACGTCGCGACGACGGGTAGCTCCCAGTTGTGGAACGCGTACAGCAGCAGCGGCGGACTCGCCGCCCACAGCAGCGCGGCGCGTCCCGCGAGCCGTCCGAGCATCCACGCGGTGAGCAGCCCGAACGGCGCCAGCAGCAGCGCCGAATGCAGCAGGAACGCGGCGTCGGTGTGGGCGCCGATCCCGCCGAGCCACATCAGCAGGCCGCTGAGCACCGGGTACTCGACGGTGCTGCCGGTGAGCACGCCGTCCGGGGTGATGCCGCCGGTGTACGGGAACAGGTGCTGGTCGATGCCGCGGCCCAGCCACAGGAGCTGGATGTCGGAGTAGCAGACGTCGCGGTCCTTGATCCTGTCGAAGATCAGGCTGCGGCCGTCCGCGCCGAACGGCGGACCGATGCAGCGGGACTTGTCGAGGTAGCCGAGGATCATCGTCAGCAGGCAGGCGGTGAGGATGGTGACCGTCGTTCCGGTCCGGATGTTCGCCGCCGCCCGCATGAAATCCAGCGTAGGGCGATCCCGGCGGCCGGTGGGATCGGCGACATCGGCGGGAAGCGACCGTCCGGACCAATTTCGCAGGTCAAAGGCTGCTCGTGTACCCTGCAAAGGTTGCTGACGCAACGACCCTCCTGCCACGGACAGTCCGTGGCCGTTTCACAGTCCATAGGAGGTGATGAGGTCTTATGCGTCATTACGAATTGATGGTCATTCTCGACCCCAGCCTGGACGAGCGCACCGTCGCCCCGTCGCTGGATACGTTCCTCAATGTCGTCCGCAAGGATGGCGGCAGTGTCGACAAGGTCGACGTGTGGGGTAAGCGTCGTCTCGCGTACGAGATCGCCAAGAACAGCGAAGGCATCTACGCGGTCATCGATATCACCGCCGAGCCGGCCACCGTCAACGAGCTCGACCGTCAGCTGGGTCTGAACGAGTCGGTGCTTCGTACGAAGGTCCTGCGCCACGGCAAGTGATTCCCGTCTGATCCAGGCACAGGTTTCAGTCGGTACCGGCGACGTCGGTACCAGCACCTAGGCTCTGGAACAACAGGAACTCCACACACAGCAGGAGGAACCACATGGCAGGCGACACCGTAATCACCGTCATCGGAAACCTGACGGCTGATCCCGAGCTTCGTTTCACCCCCGCGGGTGCCGCGGTCGCGAACTTCACCGTCGCGTCCACGCCCCGTACCTTCGACCGTCAGACCAATGAATGGAAAGACGGCGAGGCCCTGTTCTTGCGCTGCAACATCTGGCGCGAGGCAGCGGAGAACGTTGCGGAGAGTTTGACCCGCGGCTCGCGAGTGATCGTGAGCGGCCGGCTCAAGCAGCGCTCCTACGAAACTCGTGAAGGTGAGAAGCGCACTGTCGTAGAGCTCGAGGTCGACGAGATCGGCCCCTCGCTCCGTTACGCCACGGCCAAGGTCAACAAGGCCAACCGTGGTGGCGGCGGTGGCGGGGGCGGCTTCGGTGGCTCCTCCGGCGGATCCGGCGGCGGACGTCCGGCGTCCAACAATTACAGCCAGGGCGGAGACGATCCGTGGGGCAGCGCGCCGCAGGCGGGCTCCTTCGGAGGCGCCCGTGGCGGAGACGACGAACCGCCGTTCTGATCCGTACCCGATCGGAACATCCAGAAAACGGAGAAAGACATGCCGAAGCCGCCGCTGCGCGACAAGGTTATGAAGAAGAAGGTCTGCACGTTCTGCAAGGAAAAGAACACGCAGATCAACTACAAGGACACGACGCTGCTGCGTAAGTACGTCAGCGACCGCGGCAAGATCCGCGCCCGCCGTGTCACCGGCAACTGCGTTCAGCACCAGCGCGACGTGGCCGTTGCCGTGAAGAACTCGCGTGAGGTGGCCCTGCTGCCTTACGTCTCGACGGCTCGCTAAGGAAAGGGAGGGACGACATGAAGCTGATCCTCACCGCTGACGTGGACAACCTCGGTGCGCCCGGCGACACCGTTGAGGTCAAGGACGGCTACGGCCGTAACTACCTGCTCCCCCGCGGCCTGGCGATCGTTGCCACCCGTGGCGCCCAGAAGCAGGTCGAGGGCATCCGTCGTGCGCAGGACGCGCGCGCGGTCCGTGGCCTCGACCACGCCAAGGAGCTCAAGGCTGCCATCGAGGGTCTCGAGGGTGTGTCGCTGTCGGTGAAGACCGCCGGTGACTCGGGCAAGCTGTTCGGTTCCGTCACCGCGGCCGACGTTGCAGGCGCCATCAAGGCTGCCGGCGGCCCGGTCGTCGACAAGCGCAGCCTGGAGCTGCCGAAGGCTCACATCAAGAGCACCGGCAAGCACCAGATCGTGGTCAACCTGCACCCCGAGGTTGCTGCCAAGTTCCACCTGAACGTCGTCGGCGCATAGTCGACCCGTTCTCTCGAAGGGCCCCGCGGACTCCGGTCGGCGGGGCCCTTCGCGTCGGCTGGGGACGGGCTGTGGATAGATTCGCCACCCGGTGCCAATATTGTGACCTGTGACATACCTCTATTGGGCGGCTGTTTACCCAACACGCCCGGGTTGTCAACCTAGGCGACACGCCGAACTGGCCTTCATCCACAGGGTTGTGAAAAGAAAAACCCACTTCTACCTGCGGATTGTCGAGTGTGATATTCGTCGATCCCCAGGTTATCCCCAGTTTTCTCCAGCCGGTTAACACTCGAGGGTTCCGCGTCCCCACTTCATCCACAACTCTGTCCACAGGCCGGTTTGATATGGGGTACTCGAGACCCCTACCGTCGGGCCGAGCGTGTCTCTCGAGCCACCCGCGGGGCGGCGACAGATTGTCGGGGGATACGGGTACAAAGAGTGTGAATGGTGCCGTCCGGCGAGTTGTTCGGACGGGATCGAAAGCCTCGTGCGGGGAAGGCGGTCGCGTTGGCGGTTGTAGATGATCGTGGTCATTCCGAGTACCCGGGACCCCCGGAGGAGCCCAGCGAGGAGTTCGGTCGGCAGCCTCCGCAGGACATGGTCGCGGAGCAGTCGGTGCTGGGCGGCATGCTGCTGAGCAAGGACGCGATCGCCGACGTGCTCGAGGTCCTGCGGCCGGGCGATTTCTACCGCCCCGCGCATCAGTCGGTGTACGACGCGATCCTCGACCTGTACAGCCGCGGCGAGCCGGCCGACCCGGTGACGGTCTCCGCCGAACTGGACCGTCGTGGCGAGCTGCGCCGCATCGGCGGCGCCCCCTATCTGGTGACGCTCACCCAGACGGTGCCGACCGCGGCCAACGCCGCCTTCTACGCGGAGATCGTGGCCGAGAAGTCGGTGCTGCGCCGCCTGGTCGACGCCGGCACCCGCATCGTGCAGTACGGCTACGCCGGCTCCGACGGCCAGGACGTCGCCGAGGTGGTGGACCGTGCACAGGCGGAGATCTTCGAGGTCACCGAGCGTCGCACCACCGAGGACTTCATGCCGCTCGAGGAGCTGCTGCAGCCCACGATGGACGAGATCGACTCCATCGCCAGCCGCGGCGGCCTGTCCCTCGGCGTGCCCACCGGATTCGCCGAGCTCGACGAGGTCACCAACGGCCTGCATCCCGGTCAGATGATCATCGTCGCGGCGCGGCCTGGCGTGGGCAAGGCGCTCGCCCTCGACACCCCGCTCGCGACGCCCACCGGTTGGACGACGATGGGCGAGGTGGCCGTCGGCGACCAGTTGATCGACGCCCACGGCAAGCCGACCACCGTCGTCGCCGCGACCGAGGTGATGACCGACCGCCCCTGCTACGAGGTGGAATTCTCCGACGGCACCGTCCTGGTCGCTGACGAGCAGCACCAGTGGCTGACGGAGACCCTCGCCGATGAGTCCGTTCGTACCACCGGCGAGATCGCAGCGAGCCTGCGAAGTCTGGACGGCGAGCGCGCGCATTCGGTGACGAACACGCGGCCACTGCGGCTGCCGGCGCAGGATCTGGCCGTCCCCCCGTACTCGTTCGGTGCATGGCTCGGCGATGCGGAGTCTGTCGATCCGGAGATCGTCATGCGGATCGAGGGCGAGCAGGCCGAATACGACCTGTCCTCGGACACGTTGGCCTTCGGGCTGCGCACTCTCGGAGTGTTGGGAAACAAGCACATTCCGGTGCAGTACCTGCGTGGCTCGGAGACGCAGCGGCGGGCCGTGCTCGCCGGACTGCTGGACACCGACGGCACTGTCACCCACGGTGGCTCGGTGCAGTTCAGCGTGACCAGTGAGCGACTGGTGCGTGATGTCGAGGAGCTGATCGTCAGCCTCGGCTACCGCTGCCAGCTGAGCACCAAGCGGGTGAACGGCCGGACCGACGCGTCCTCGACCGCATTCACACTGACCTTCGCGACGGACGACGAGGTGTTCGGCCTGCCGCGGAAGGCTTTGTTGCACAAGGAGCGTCGCGCCGGCCACGGCACGGCCCGGTCCGGCTCGCGCTACATCGTCGACGTCCGCAAGATCGATTCGGTTCCGGTGCGGTGCGTCGAGGTCGACAACGCCGACCACCTGTACCTGGCCGGCCGGTCGATGGTGCCGACGCACAATTCCACGATCGGTATGGACTTCATGCGGTCGTGCTCCATCAAGCACGGCATGGCCAGCGTCATCTTCTCGCTGGAAATGAGCAAGACCGAGATCGTGATGCGTCTGCTGTCGGCGGAGGCGAAGATCAAGCTCTCGGACATGCGCTCGGGCAAGATGACCGACGACGACTGGACGCGGTTGGCGCGGCGGATGAGCGAGATCAGCGAGGCCCCGCTGTACATCGACGACTCCCCCAACCTGACGATGATGGAGATCCGGGCCAAGGCGCGCCGGCTCAAGCAGAAGCACGACATCAAGCTGATCGTGATCGACTACCTGCAGCTGATGTCGTCGGGCAAGAAGGTCGAGTCCCGTCAGCAGGAAGTCTCCGAGTTCTCGCGAAGCCTCAAGCTGCTCGCGAAGGAACTCGAGGTGCCGGTGGTCGCGATCTGTCAGCTCAACCGTGGTCCCGAGCAGCGAACGGACAAGCGCCCGCAGGTTTCCGACCTGCGTGAGTCCGGCTCGCTCGAGCAGGACGCCGACATGGTGATGCTGCTGCACCGCCCTGACGCCTTCGAGCGCGACGACCCGCGCGGCGGCGAGGCCGACATCATCCTCGGCAAGCACCGTGGCGGTCCGACCGCGACCATCACTGTCGCGCACCAGCTGCACCTGTCGCGGTTCGTGGACATGGCACGGGGGTAGGACCTGCCTGTAGGTTCCGGATCTAGTTGGCCATTTCCGGGCCTATATGTCTCTCACTTGTCATGATTCCAGCCTATATGTCCATTTTGGCCGCGTTTCGGTAACGGGCGTGGGCACTGAGTGCCAGGCAGGAGAGGGAGGCGCGGCGACCTCGTCCTCGTGGGTCCGACCGATCGAGTGTGTTCATTGGGTGTGGCAGTGAACTCGGCGCTATGCCGAAATCTTGGATAGGGAACCCTTGCAGGATCAGCTAGCAGGACGGGTAACCAGGACTGTGTGACTTTCAGCGGTAAGTGGCACGGTTTGTGTCGCTGAAGATGGCAGGCCTGCTGCGGCGGCTTCCATGGCTGGACCGCTCGAAGCGTCGAGGACCGACGATCGCCGGTCGGGACGCGGTATTCGATGCACGGCCTCAGACCCGCCGCACGGCGGACCGATGCTCTTGTGCCTGCTGGACGGCGGCACGCAGGTGGGTGCGGCGCCGAAGGAAGTAGGTAACTGCCGCGCCCAGGATGACCAGGCCGGGACCAGAGTGCACGGCGAGGACGCCCAGCAGGTGTGGGCCGCCCCAGTCCTGCGCATAGCTCTCAGGATCGGAGTAGTCGATGATGAAGAACTCAGCGATTCCCCGAGCAATCAGGTAAATCGCCAGGAGTCCACCGACAAGCATCGCGGCCGCTCTGAGGACCCAGCGCCGGGACCTCGGCGAGACCACACACCACTGAGCAGACCACAAGCGCGAGAAAGGCGCAGATGACGGCGATGAACACGAGCTCAGTCCTTCCCAATCGGCTTGCGGTGACGGCGATAGGCGAGGACCAGCAGCCCGGCCCAGGGAGCGAGGGTGGCCGACAGCGCCAGCGCTCGGCGCGGTGTAGTGGGGGCCCACAGGATGTTGTCCGTCAGTCCGGCCTGCCGCGCGAGGTAGGTGACACTGGCGGACATCACGATCGCCACGATGACCAGCACCAGTGTCAAGCGTGCCCGCACCTGCTGGGTGGCGGCGTGGGTGACCACGTCGATCAGGGTGCGCAGGGTGAGGTCGGTGTCGTCGAGGAGTGCGCGGAACTCTTCGCCGTAGCGCTCGCGCCACGGCTTCGGGTGCAGTGCCACGAGCAGATCCCTCATGCCCATCCCAGCCGCCTCCCTCCGGTGCTCACTACGCGCGACCAACTCTCCAGGTGCGCCGCCAGCGCCTCCCGCCCGGCCGGGGTGATCTCGTACGGGCGCCGGCGCTCTTCGCTGGGCAGTGCGACGATCAGCCCGCGGTCGACGAGCTTGCTCAACGAGCCGTAGAGCGTGCCCGGACCCAGTTGCATCCCGGTCTGCTCCTTCACGTCGGCAGTGATGGCGTAGCCGTGTTTTGGCCCATCGCTGAGTGCGAGCAGCACCAGAGCACCCGGTTCGCCGAACCGCGCCAGACCCTCCCGACTACGTCTTTGCTTCGTCATGCGATGCATCGTACGACGTAATAGAGCACCTGCTAGGGGCGCAACGGAGAATTGGTGCCACTTACCGCTGAAAGTCACACGGTCCGGTCATCCAAATCGGCGTCCTGCTAGACGATCGTCAAACAGGACACCAGCACCCAACACTCTCCATGAGACACGCTGACTGAAGGCCAGGATGTGCGTTCAGCAATCAACCCCACAAATTAATTGACTGATGCGTCAATCAATTATTATTCTGGCGGCGTGGCCCGTACTACTGACCCTGCCCTCCAAGCTCAACGCCGCGCCGCAATCACCGACGCCGCGGCCGCACTGTTCGCCGAGCATGGTTTCGACGCCACCCCTGTGACAGCAATCGCGAAGGCTGCTGGCGTCAGCTCTGCGACGGTGTTCCACTATTTCGGCGACAAACGCGGAGCGTTCCGGGCGATCTTCGAGCAGGATCTCCCGAACTCACGAGCACTCGTAGACCGCTACCGCGACGCCGACGATCCGCTCGCGGCCATTCTCGACATGGTGGCCGAACTCGTCGCCCCCTCCAGGGATCCCGCCGCAGCGGGACTCGTGGTCGAGGTAATCCGGCAGGTAGGACGCGATCCTGCCCTCGGCAAAATCCTCGACGAGGACGACGTCATCGTGAACGCGGGACTGACGCACCTGCTGGGTCGGGCGCGCGACCGGATCGACCCCGCGCTCGACCCCGTCGCAACCGCGACATGGATTCGGGCAGTCACCGATTCGGCGTTCTTGTATGCCGACCACCCCAATGCAGTGAATCCGGTCGACACCATCCGCACGATCGTTCTGCGCTACCTCACCGGACATTAGGAAGGGACAACCCATGACCGAGGCGGACAACGCAACCAGAGTGGCCATCTCCCGTGCCGTCCCCTGGATGCTTGGCATAGCCTGCACCCTCGCGGGCTTCGGGCTCGGCTTCGCTGCACCCCCGGTGTCTCGCTGGGCGGTCAACACCCTGCCCGCCGTACCCGGACCAGTCGAAATACTCGCCGAACTCAGCACCACATGGTCGGTCCCCGTCCTCACAGTCCTCGGTGTCGCTGCAGGCGTCGCGCTCGCTCTCAGCGTTCTCGGCGAATCCCTCATCGTCACTGTCGATTCCGACGGTGCACTTCTGAGTAATGACGAGGACGAACTGTATGTTCCTCGATCAAAGGTGCGCGCGGTGTTCCGCGACGGCAAGGACCTGGTCCTCATCGACTCGACGGAGCGCGAACTTGCACGACGGGGCGCCGACGACCTGAACGCCCGGGCGATCGTCGCCGCGTTCACCACACATGGCTATCCCTGGACCGACACCAATCCACATGAAGGCACGTTCACCCGCTGGATCGACGGGCACCCCGACCTCGACGAAGAGACCCACGCCCTTCTTCGCCAACGCCGAAAAGCCATATCCGACGAAGAACCCGACACCGCGGCCGACGTCCATCGTCGTCTCCAGAAACAGGGCCTCACCGTCCGGGACCGCAAAAAACACCAGGAATACCGACGCGTGACTTAGATGCCTCCATACTCGGGCAACATAAGGCGACGACCACCCGACATCTTCCCCGGAAGGCCCCCATGGACTGCCATGGTGTCCTTCCGTGTTCAGCACTCTTCGTGTCGCGCAGGCCGATCGTCAAACAGGACGCACGTTGAGGCCGCGAATCCGGGGCGTGCATGGGTGGAATCGCTACTGGTATGAGAGGCGGAGTACCGCGAGCATACCGGCGGAGCCTTCGTCATCCGAGCTGGACGGGACTGCGCGACAAGGCGCCCGGCGAGGTCAAAGTGCCATGCCCGGGGCATGCCCGGGGCGTCCATGGTCAGCCGACGCTCGCATAGAAGGGCTCGAGTCCCGTCAGTAAATCGTCGATCAACGCGGCAACAGCGTCCACCTCGTTCAGGTGGATCACCTTCCGCGTCGTCGTCGGCTTGTCGAGCTTGTAGGTGAGTTCGGTGTAGGGATGCTTCGACATCCCCATGTAGACGCAGTACGGCCGATCTTCGATCCGGGTGTAAGTGACGTCGATGAAGAGCTTCCCACGAGTCGCCGAGAAGACCAGTTCCACGTCGTGGTGCGCAGCTTCTGTTTCAGTCAGATTGTTGACGACAACCGTCCAACTGGAGAGCCGGAGAGGAATCAGGTCCTTGTTGAGTGGGTTGAGGAACCGGGGGAGCAGGCCATAGATGGCCTCGATGTCGTGGCCGGCTGCGATCGTCGTGCGGACACTCCTGTCTTCGTCGTACATCCATCGGCCCAACGATCTCGACAGCAGAATCTGCTCGAGCGAGTAGCCGATGGCTGCGTTCTCGTAGGAGAGGGAAACCGTCTCGCCGGTGATGCTGTTCACCGCGGTGAACAGCACGGTGTCATCGAACGGCACCTCCTGTGCGTTGTAGTGCTCGTCGACGAACGCATTGGAGTCGACACTCCACCCGCCGTCGACCTGGATCCCTCTTGTCCTGCTGATCTTCGTCACCGAGCTCCCTTGAGTCCGTCCTGCGTCCGCGAGCGTAGCGGCGCCCGGCGCTCTCCACGGCTGCATCGACGTCCCACGCCTAGGGCATGCGGCGGGCGGCCTGCTCAGCGATCGTCAAACAGGACACCCTGGCGCTGCGTCGAAAGCTCCGGTTCGGTTCTGGCCCCGGCAGCCATCGCCTCCGCCGCGGTCATCGTTCCGTTCCAGATCAACCCAGCGCCGTTCGGAAACCCGTACGGCAGCCTCGACGTTCCCTCGATCCGCTGCTGGGCCGTGGTCGGCGAACAGCCTGGGAGTGTGCCGGCGTCGGCGGTGCGGCCACGCCGGTGAGGCCCCCGCTCAACGCCTCAAGCAGCTCCAGCTACGGTCCGGGTGCGGTCCGGGTGCGGCTGCCGAGTCGGTCAGGGGACCGTCCAGACACCGGCGCCGGGTGTGCTGACGACTATCAGGAAGAAGATCCCATCGGGCTGGGGCACCGTGGCCACGGCGACCACCGGCCCGGAACCGGTCTCGACCAGTGTGCCGTCGCGGTTGCCGAGGTATGCGACACCCGCTGCACCGGTGGAGATGTTTCGCCAGTGGACGTGGACACCGATGTACGGCCCCAAACGGGTCACTCCCGGAGTGTCAGTATCGGTAGTGGCGGTCACGTAGGTGTAGCCCGACCTCGGGAGTTCGCTCGAACCGACGCTGAGACCGAGGGCGGCGACGGGAATGGGGAAGACAGTGTCGGTCGGTGCGGCGGCGGCTGGGTGTGCCGCGAGAAGCAGTACAGCGCCGGCTCCGGCGACGATGGATGCTCGGCGTAGACGGTGACGTGGTCTCATCGACGGACCTCCCTGCCTGGTGGCCCGCTCCCGGTCACGAACACCCGGCGCCGGCCGAAGGATGCTGTCAGCCTACGTCCGCACCGGGTGACCCCGACCATGAATCACCTGGTCGAGTCCATCCGGCGTCGACGAGCGTAGCTGCAATAGCTCCGCCACCTTCGGCCGTCAGAACAGCGCCACTTATCGCTGAAAGTCACACCAAGCGACCAGAGCCGACGTGTGTTCCGAAACCCGTGTCCATAACTGATGTCAAACAGGACAGCCGTAGCGAGGTGGTTGACTCACTGACATGACCGGACCGAGACGCGTCAACTTCGCCTACGTCGGCCCGCCGCCGAAGGAGTGGACCGCGCACCTGAAATGGAGCGCGAGAATTCTGCGGCTCGCCGGCGAGGAGGTTCCCGAGCAGGAGCTGCTGGCAGAACTCGACCGCGAGGATCGCGAACTACAGACTCGACGACCGGTCGGGCACCGAGTACTACCGGATTCTCGGAGACACCCGGATCAACAGGAACTCGTCCTTCTTTCGCCGGATCTGGATATCCCACTCAAAACGAAGCAAGGCATTGACCTTCACGTTGGCCGATTCAATGTGTACGCCTCCGGAATCGCCTTCCAGCTGATCGCCCGCGTACCGGATCTTCACCCCGGCCAGGGCATTCCTTCAGGCTCCGACGCGATGAACCTCGGCTCCCGGATCAAACCTGGCCAGCCACACCGCGTCCGGCTGATCGTCGCCGTCGACCCCCAGCGCGGCCAGTACGGCCTGTACGGCGGTGCGATCCTCTCAAACTCCTCGAGCCCGTCCGACTTCCCCGAGGACCCGAACACACCCTGGCTGGCCGTCGGAAGCGATCACTGCAGACGGACCAGCGACGGCAAGGTCGAGTTCGCTGCCACCTATTTCCTCAGCCCCGTACCAGCCAAGGGGCGGCTCATCTTCAACGTCGCATACCCGGAGTTCGGGATAGAGATCGCCGACATCTCGATCGATGCGGCGCAGTTCGCTCCGGGATCGTCCGATTGACCGATCGTCAAACAGGACAGTCAGTAGCAGGGGCTCCATCCGTACACTTCCATCCAGCGATGCGCGCCCGGCACAGCACCGTAAATGCCTCGTACTCGGCGCGCCAGCGGGCATGATCCCCCGCTGTTCCCGGCCACGTCTGTGAGCGCCGATCTACCTCGGCAGGCAACGTGTCGATGGTGCCGCCATGCCAACACCCGACCGATAGGTTGTGGCCGTCAGCGGTACGGGTGAGAGTCGCGGCGACGGACTGAGAGCCGATGGGGTCGACGACGAGGATGTCCTGGCGCTCGGCCACGGTTGCTCGACCGTGCACCTCCGCGCGGCCGGATACCCTCGCATCGCCGGACACGTCCGCGTTGCCGTACACGCTGGCGTTGCCGTACACCTCGGCGTCGCCGTATATCCTCGCGTCGCCGTGCACCCTCGCGTTGCCTGAGACCGCCGCATTGCCGGACACCCCCGCGTTATCTGAGGCCTCCGCGTTGCCTGACATCTCCGCGTCGCCAAACACCCTCGCGTCGCCGGACACCCACGCGTCCCCGGACACGTTGCGCTCGTGTTCAACCCATCCTCCGACGTCGCCCTTACGGACGCCGCGCGGTGGCATGTCGCGTGTGGCACGGATGCGGTGCAGGTTGTGGCCGAAGTAGTTTCGTGTTTCGTCGGTCAGCTCGAAGTGCTTCCCGGTCATGTCGTCCTTCGCTTCTGGTCTCCGTCCACACGCTCAAACGGGGCACAAGAGGGCATCGCTGGCATGAGGGTGCTGGCGATGAACATTCTCCCCCTGGGCCTCCATTCCTGTGACCTTCAGAGATAGATGGCGGTGATTCTTCAGGCGTGAGTGGCGGCCGCGCGGTGGAACCGTTCGGCGACGTCACGAAGGTGGGGCGGGCAGTTCGTGGCGATCGTGCCACTGGCTGATGCCTGAGCCTCGTACAAAGCCACAGCCGCCTCCGTGGTTGTCGTTGCCGCGTAGAGGAAGTCGGCCACGATGTCGGACAGATTAGTCGGGCCGTGTAGGTAGTTGGTCGTCCACGTGTAACCGTGTGCGATCCCCGATGCAATCGCGTACATCGACTTCGACAGATCCGCCATCGGTTTGACCGAAGGGGTAGCCATATTCTCGTCAATCCACAGCGCGGCTCGCTCGATCGTCTGGTCGAACTTGAGTGCGTGCTTCACGTCGGCGAGCCCGTCGAGAACGGCCTTTGCTGCGCTCAGTGCTTCTTCGAGCTCGGCGCGCTCACCAACTGCGGCCGAGATCCTTCCCGCGTCGATGCGCTTGATCTGCTCCTCGACGTATTTCTTCTGGGCCAGTACTTCATCTTTGGTGACCCTCAGGGCTCTGCTTCGGCGTTCCTCGCGGTCTTCGTCGGACAAGATCCAAACAGCGCGCGAGGCCGACTCCAACGCTGATCTGCAGAGAGTGACGATCGAGACAGTTCGAAGTTTGCCTGTCGCATCCCATTGATCGACCAGGTTGACCACTGTAGTCAGGTTCTCGGCAGCGCTCATCGCGGGGAACAACGCGTGGTGCAGGACTGGCTGCGAGGTGACGTTCTTCGTGAGGATCTCTGAGAAACCGGTGTCGTCCAGTGTGATTGAACTTCCCGGCTCGGGGAGGCTGGGGCTCACCCGCCAGTTCTCGAAGCGGCGTGCGGCGTTGGCACGTGCTTCGATCCGTCTTCGGGAAGGAATAAGTGCGCGAGAAAGGACTTCTCGGTCGTAGAGATCGCGTCCGGCAGTTGCCAGTTCTCGATCATCGCCAGGGTCTGTTCGAGCAGGGCGTCGGCGCGAGCTTCGACATCGTCGAGAACGTCCCCGACATCAGCGAGGGCGGTGAGCGCATCGCGGCGCGCGGCGGTGCCGCGGTCGTAGTACTCATCCGACAGCGGTGGCGGCTCCGGCGGTGGGGCGAGATCGGCCGCAGCCGGTGCTGGTCGTGGCCGCCGGGGCGGGAGTGTGTGGGAGGGGGCGGTGCCGGTCAGGTGTTGGCGGACGATCGCGGCGATCGAGCCCGCGGTCAGCGGTTGTGGGGGTAGCGGTAGGTAGCGCCAGCGGTCGATCGAGGTGAACACCAGCCCATCGCACGTCTGGTCGTCGCCAGTGTCGGGTAGGTGCCCGCGGGTCAGCTGTGCGGCGAGGGTGCGGGTACTGGGGTGGCGGTCGGTGAACGCGAGAACCTGGGTCCACCTGCGGTACACGGCCGCCGGAGTCAGCGCGGGGTCGCTGGTGGTGGGGTCGAGCCGGTATCGGTAGCGGCCGGTGTCGACGACCAGTGTCTCGCCGTCGCAGGTGAGGTTGCGGCGCTGCAGGCTGGTGATCTGTTGCAGCGGCACACCGGCGGCGGCGATCAGGAGTAGGGCGGCGTCGCGGTGTCCGAACAACCCCTGCGGCCACCCGTCGGTGGGTAGCTGTGGGATCTGTTGCCAGATCAGATCACTCGCCTGCCGGAGGCGGTCGGCGCGCCGTTCATCGAGCTGATCGCGGATGGTGGCCGAGCGGCCCGGCGCCAGCAGTCCGGCGTGGTCGTGGTGCCAGTTGATCGCGCCGCCGGCCGGCCGCCGGTATCGAAGGCGGCGACGACCTGCAGCCACCGCAGATACGCGCACGGCGGGCACGAGCGGGGTGAGTCCGTGTACGGCAGGGCGCGGATGGTGCCGGCGCCGTCCTGGTCGGTTTTCGACTTCCGCAGCCGCACATGCAGGCCGTCGTGCCGGTGCCGGGTGATATCGCCGATCTGGAGGCCGGCGAGCTCCGACCGCCGGAACGCGCCCGCGAACCCCATCAACAACACGGCGCTGTCCCGCCGCTCGTACACCTGGCCCGCCCACCCGCTCGCGGGCTGGCGGGCGGCGGCGACGATCGCGACCACATCCTCGGCCAACAACGGCGCGACCCGCTTCGGCGGGCGGTCCCCGGCCGCGGCGTAGGTGCGGCGGATCCCCGACAGTGTCGCCGCGACCACCTCCGCCGACCCCGGCGCGGTGGCGGTGTCCGATCGCCGCGACCCACCGCGTCAACGTCGCCGGTGCATACGCTCGTCCACCGGCCTCGTCCCGCAGCTCCGCGGCCTCGGCGAGGTACGCGGCCACCACCAGCGGATCCGCCGGCAACACCCCATGTCCCTGGGCTGCGCACCAGCGGTCGAACCGCCGTCAATCCGACACGTACGCCCGCCGGGTGTTCTCCGCCTTCGATACCCCTACCGCCCGGCTGACCAGCGCAGCGGATTCGGCCGCCAATGCCACCGGCGCGGCCGAGGCGCGAGTTGTCGCTACCGGCGCCAGACTCGGATCAGCACCGCCATCGGTGTCACGCAGCATCACAGCTGCAGGCTAAACGCCCCCACCGACATCCGGCGCTGCCCATGCACCGAGGTTCCTCGAGCCGGTGCGGAAGAACGGTGACGTCGGTCAGAGCAATCTCCCGGATGGCCCCATCAGTACGTTCATGTGTCACCGGCCATGCTCAGTCGGTGGTATCCGCCGGGGGCTCAGCCTGGCCCGAGTGTTGTTGCGCCTGGCGGAGTTCGGTGTTGAGGCGTTGGGCTTCGGCGAGTTGGTCTTCGAGGATGATGATGCGGCAGGCGGCCTCGATCGGGGTGCCCTGGTCGATCAGTTCGCGGGCACGGGCGGCGATGCGGAGCTGGTACCGGGAGTAGCGGCGGTGGCCGCCTTCGGATCGCAGCGGGGTGATCAGTTTCGCGGTGTCGAGGCTACGGAGGAAGGCTTGGGTGACACCGAGGAGTTCGGCGGCCCGGCCCATGCTGTAGGCCGGGAAGTCCTCGTCGTCGAACTTGTCTCCAGGGCCGCTGGCGTTCGGGCTGCTGCTATTTGGGTTCGGCGGAATGTGCGTGACGCCTTTCGTATGCACGGACGTGGGCCCCGGCGCCTGTACGGCGCCGGGGCCCGAGGGGATCTACTTACCCAGACCGGCCATCAGGCCGGCATTCTTACCTGTTCCCCGCCTCGGCGGACGGGACGCGATCGTGTAACAGCTGACCGTGCACCACCTCCCAAGTGGGGATCTTCCTTCGACGTTCCGGGGCAGCGATCTCGCTACCACCCCGGATGCGGCACCCAACTCACCGGCGCCGCAGGTCCTGCAACTACCCATTCCCTGCATTTCTCTACCGAGGCGATCTAGCTGCCCGGTAGACGGCGGGACGCATCGAGTCCTTCAACAAACACATCAACACACCTTCTCGACGCGTCCCGCCCTACTCACCAGTTCTTTCCTTCATGCAGGTAGTTCGTCCTCTACCTGCCTTCTCGGATCCTTCTGTATCGACAAGAGGAACAGTACAACGGGCAATCAGGATTGTCTACAGTCGCCGCTACAGACTTTCTGTGACAGTCGTCACCCGCGCGAATGTGCAGGTCACGGCATCGAAAGCGGTTCCGGCGGTGGCGTATCCGCGGAGTCAGGGGCGGACCGCGGATATCCGCCTCCGGTTCGCTTCGGTGAACCGCTCACTGGCAGAATGGAACCCATGCCCCTCACCCTCGATGCAGCGTTCTGGCGCCGCGTATATGCGGATCGGCAGCGCGTGCACGATGAGCGGGAACGGGTGACCCGAACAGGCAGACGCCGGCCGGCCGGGGATTACGGGGTGCGGGCGGTCCCGCTCAGTCGTGCTGCCGCGATGAACTCCGCACGAGCGGAGTTGGCCGCCGTGGCGCGGGCCGTGGAGAACCTGCACGGGGTCGTTCACCCCTGAACGACGCTTCGCCCCACAAGGTTCGGCGACGCGGCGGTGGCTCGGGTTCGGTGCACGCCTGGAGCCGGGCAGTCCCCGCGTGGGCGGTCTATCGTGTCAGGTGTCGGGTGATTGAAGCTGCAACAACGATCGATGCGGAGGGCACGGTGACGCCGGACACGGTTTCGACGGATCGCTCGAGTCGTGGCGTGTACGGCATCTCGGTTACCTCGGAGCTGTCCGGGGTGGGCCTGCAGACTCTGCGGCTGTACGAGCGGCGGGGCCTGATCTCGCCGGACCGCACGGTGGGGGGAACCCGCCGCTACAGCCCGAACGACCTGCGGCGCCTCGAACGGATCAGGGAGCTCGTCGGGTTGGGGGTCAACCTCACCGGCATCGCCCGCATCCTCGAACTCGAAGACACCCGCGCACGTCTGATCGAGGAAAACGCGCTCCTCGCGAATTCGGCTGCGCAGCTGGAGTTTTCCCGATAACGCGAAACACGTCGGGCCCCGCCCCCTGCATAGGGGGGCGGGGCCCGACGCTGCCTCACATCCCCGCGAGGGGAAAGCGGGGTGGATCAGATTACGGTGATGCCGGTCGCCTGGGGGCCCTTGGCGCCCTGGCCGATATCGAACCGCACCTGCTGGTTCTCTTCGAGGTTGCGGAACCCGCCGCTCTGAATCTCCGAGTAGTGCGCGAAGACGTCAGCGGAACCGTCCGAAGGTGCGATGAAGCCGAACCCCTTCTCGGAGTTGAACCACTTCACGGTGCCCTCTGCCATGTATTTCTCCTCTTGTCATGCTCAACAGCTCTACCGAAAATGGGTAGGGCTGGGCCGGTATCACACGACGGCGATTCCTGAACAGGAGATCCATCCGCCCGCAACAAGGATTTGCGAGCGTGGCAAAACGCGAACAAAAACTACGACCAAACACAGTCAATCACACATTCGACGGGAAGTCCCGCATTCGGCCGGAACGCCGCTATGGTCGGACGCGATAGAGATGACGAAAAGTGTTGCCGCAGAAGACTATTGGGCGCTGAAGAGTGCGCGATGGATCTCCTCGCTGCTTCTCGACACCGGGCGAGAAGCAGTGGTGGCGATACTGGTGAGCTTTTCGGTGGCCGTGTGGTTCGCGCCGCTCTCGCCCTCCGCTTCGGCCCGCGGATCGTAGAAAAGTCGTCCGTTTACCGGATCATGCTTGCTGTTCACGGCGTGTCCCTTTTATCTGTTGGTATCGCACGAAAGCGGCGGGCGCCCGGTCGACCGGGCGCACCTCCGCGCGAGGATGTCGATGGCCCCGCCGCCGACGCAGGTATACGCCGCGGCTGACTCGTGTGCTCGATCACCACTGTCTGGGGTGTGAAGAGGTCGGCGCGGGAACAAGCAAGTCTCCGGGCGCCTTCCCCCACTGTACGGCTCGCCCGAAGAACCGGCAGCCGGCCACGAACTTCTGTCCTCCGCGCCACCTCGGAAGGAGGCCGGGATCCTCGCCGGACCTGCCGGCGCTTCCCGGCCCCCATCACTTCCCGCGGGTGAACCTGCGTGCTTTTACGCGGGCCTCGGCGTGCGCCCGCAGCGCCGAGGCCAGCCCGCGGCGGCGCCCGGTGTCGGCGTCGATCCGCGAACCGGTGGCATGGAACTTGTGCTCCGACGACGTCTCGGGGGCATCGTCGGAGGTCCGTGTGAGGAACCGGTCCGGCAGTGCGAGCTTGTGGATCGTGCGTAGCGCCAGCAGGTACTGCCGGGTCAGTGGACCGGTGGTGTAGGGCAGGTCGTATTTGGCGCACAGCGCGCGCACCCGCACCGCGATCTCGGGGTACCGGTTGGACGGCAGGTCGGGGAACAGGTGGTGCTCGATCTGGTAGCTGAGGTTCCCGGTCAAAAATCCCATGATCGGGCCGGCGTCGATGTTCGCGCTGCCGAGCATCTGTCGCAGGTACCACTGGGCGCGGGTCTCGTTCTCGAACTGCTCGGCGGTGAACTTCTCGGCACCGTCCGGGAAGTGTCCGCAGAAGATCACCGCGTACGCCCACAGATTGCGGACCAGGTTCGCCGTCGCGTTCGCTGCCAGCGTGTGCTTCCACGCCCGGCCCGACAGCGCCGGGAACAGCACGAAGTCCTTACCGACCTGACGTGCGATCTTGACTGCGAACTGCTTGTGGGGCCCCGAGTTCCACCGCATCGGGTCGACGCCCTCGCGCTTTTGCTGCGCCTCGAGGTCGTGCAGCGCGATGCCCCACTCGAACGTCGCCGCCAAGATCACGTTCGCGATCGGCTGCAGCAGGTTGATCGGCCGCCACTTCTCGTCCCGGGTCATCCGCAGGATGCCGAATCCCACGTCGTCGTCCATCCCGACGATGTTGGTGTAGGTGTGGTGCGCGTAGTTGTGGGCGCGCTTCCAGTGCTCGGACGGCCCGGTCTGGTCCCACTCCCATGTCGTGGAGTGGATCTCCGGATCGTTCATCCAGTCCCACTGGCCGTGCATCACGTTGTGCCCGAGCTCCATGTTCTCGATGATCTTCGCCAGCGAGAGCATCGCCGTGCCGAGAACCCACGCGGGCTTGCGTCGGCTGCCGAAGAGCACTGCGCGCCCGCCGAGTTCGAGGGAGCGTTGCAGGCGGATGACCCGCCGGATGTAGCGGGCATCGCGTAGGCCCCGGGACTCTTCGACGTCGCGACGGATCGCATCCAACTCGCGTCCGAGGGCGTCGACGTCGGCGTCGGTGAGATGAGCGAACTCGTTGATGTTGGTGATGGCCACCCAGGGGTCCTCCATTGGGGTAGATCGATTCACCGGCGTCGACTGTCGACGCAGGTCACTGAGTACAAGGATATGAGAAATCGGGCCTCGACTGCGGTGCGACCGAACCGACGTCACACCAAGCGGCACGCACCCGAGTCACACCCCAGAACGCAGCACCGGCAGCAGAAAGACACGGCCCGGATGCGCTCGCTCCTCGACGGGCTCTGTTCCGCCGCCCCCGGATCGCCCGGCATGGCCGGAAAGCGAGCGAATCACCTGCCGCTGACAGATCCCCCGCGGCTGCCGAACCGCATCCGAACACCCGCGGTCAGCGAGGTCGGGCGCGGAGTAGAGCCGGAACGTTGCTGCGGGTGCGAACCCATTCTTGGATGCCGGGGTCGATCCAACCGAGCGGCTCGAGCACCTGGACTGCTGCACGGATAGGTGAAAGCGCTCATCGGCACTGGCGACGGTGACCTGAGTTTGCGGAGCGTCCGCGGGATCCGACGACCACGGCGGCGGCGGCGTCGTGAGCGTTCGAGATCGCGGCAAGCTGCTGTGGCCCCACCATCTCGGTAGGGCCAGTCGCCTGACCCCACCGTTCGGCCAGGATCCGCACGATCTCGTTCTCCAAGCCGCCTCTGCGCGGGGGCCATCCTTCTGCCCTCGCAGAATGCTCGAATACACGGCCGATCTGCGCATCGAGTTGCTTCGAGCCGAGGCTCGCCTTGATCCCCAGGCCCAGGTTTGGACGGAGCCGCTCATGCACGCGACAGCGAACGCATTGGGCGCGGTGGCGTATGGATACCGCCAAGAATGCGTCCGGGCTCTTCGTCGACCGCCGCTGTCCGCCGAAGCTTGGTCTTGTCCATTTCGCTTGTCTCGTGCGGGAGCCATGCCGTGAGTGAGTCACTCGCTTCGATCCTGGTGGTCGTGTCGTTCTTGTTGATTGCCCTGATATTCCGCCGCGCCAATGCGCGCTGGGATGGCTGCGACCGGGCAGTGGTCACTCGCACGGCGCCCGTAGCAATCGGGAGCGCTGACGCGACCCCGGTAGACCGTTTCGGTTCGCAGCGCGGTGATGTGGCGGCCAAGGAACACGCCAGTGACCGGGCGCCGTTGTCCCGACGCCGGTCCGGGGGTGTCCGGTGAGGCCCGTGTTTGTGCAGGATCGCCGAGTTCACGCGGGTCGCACCAGGGCAGGCGGACTCCGTACGGGTACCGCGGATGGTGGCGAGGGCAAGCGCAAGCTGTCCGTCGCTACGGGTCTGGCCGGCCTGTCTCTCGACGCGATGGCATCGGTGTCGTACGGCCCCGAGGCGATTGTCCTGGTTCTGGCTGCTGCGGGCGGTGTCGGGCTCGGTTTCACACTTCCTGTGACCGCGGCGATTGCAGTGCTTCTTGCCGTGTTGGTGGCGTCCTATCGGCAAGTCATCGCCGCGTTTCCCGCCGGGGGTGGCGCGTATGCCGTCGCGCGCCGCCGCCTCGGTGACAGAGCTGCGCTGACGGCCGCCGCGTCGTTGATCGTCGACTACGTACTCAATGTCGCGGTGTCGATCGCCGCGGGAGTCGCCGCGCTCACGTCGGCGTTCCCGGGTCTTGCGCCCTACACGCTGTGGATCGTCCTGGCGATTCTCGCCGGTATCACCGCATTGAACCTGCGGGGCATCGCGGACTCCGCGCGCACGTTCATGGCCCCGACCATCGTGTTCGTCGCCGGTATCTTCACCGTGATCATCGTGGGGTTGTGGCGGTCCGAACCGGCGAGCGTTCTGAGTCAGGAGCAGTTGGTGCTGCAGTCTCAGACCATTGGTGTGCTTCTGCTGCTGAAGGCGTTCTCAAGTGGGTGTGCTGCGCTGACAGGGGTCGAGGCGATCGCCAACGCGGTCCCCAGCTTCCGTAGACCTCGGGTCGCCAACGCGCAGCGGGCCGAGGTCACTCTGGGGGTGCTCCTTGGGGTGATGCTGCTGGGCCTAGCGGTGCTCATCGAGAAGTTCTCCATCGTCCCGGTGACGAACGCGACTGTCCTCTCGCAAGTGACTGCTGCCGCGCTCGGGAACGGTGTCGGCTTCTACGTCGTCCAGTTCGCGACCGTGATACTGCTGGCGCTGGCCGCGAACACGTCCTACGGTGGCCTGCCGACGCTGATGCGAATTTTGGCTGACGACAACGCTTTACCGCACCGGTTCTCCCGTCGAAACCAACGCGACGTGTACGGGTATGGCGTCGTCGCACTCGGGATCGCAGCTGGACTGCTCCTGATCGGGTCCGGCG
The DNA here is from genome assembly GCF_003350365.1 of Rhodococcus sp. AG1013. Classification (NCBI taxonomy): domain Bacteria; kingdom Bacillati; phylum Actinomycetota; class Actinomycetes; order Mycobacteriales; family Nocardiaceae; genus Rhodococcus; species Rhodococcus sp. AG1013. The sequence goes on along the minus strand of NZ_QQAT01000005.1, from coordinate 25,285 downwards.
GCAACATGAACGCCCTCGTCCCGCTGTTCGCGATCGGGGTGTTCGTCGGCTTCACAATCGCTCAAGTCGGCATGGTTCGGCACTGGCGCGAGGTTCGCAGCACAGGGTGGGCGTGGCGAGCCACGCTCAACGCGGTCGGCGCCGTCTTGACCGGGACCGCGGCGCTTGTCACTGCGGGGATGAAGTTCACCGAGGGGGCGTGGCTGATCGTTCTCGCGCTGCCCCTGCTGGTGGCCGGCATGGAACGCGTACGTGCCGCCTACAGTCACATCAGCGAACAACTCACCACCGCTTCGGTGCAGACCATGCCACAGTCGGCCCCCGCCGACCGTGCCACCGTGCTGGTGCCGGTCTCGGGTGTCAACGAGTTGACACGACGGGCGCTGTCGGTGGCTTCCGCCATGACTGCCGAGCCCGTGGCTATCCACGTGTGCTCCCGACCGCAGGCGGTACAGGAACTGCAACGAGCATGGCAGAAGCGTTATCCAGATGTGCGATTGATTCTGATCGAGGAGATTGGCCACTCCGTAGGAGGATCACTCGCCCACTACATCCACAGACACCTGTCGGGTCGCCGGCCTACCTTCGTGGTGATCGCCACCATCGATCCCGCCACGACGTGGCACCAGTTTCTTCCCTCGCACCGAGCCGACGAGATCGCACATCGGTTGCGGAAGGACACCGACGCCGTCGTCTGTCGGATCACTTTCCACGTCGCGCCAATCCACAACCCGGCGCTGCGCGCATGACGCCGGCCTTCACATCGTTCGATCCGGGCACTGTAGATGTCGCGGTGGCGCGAGAGAGGACCGCTCCACTCACACAGCGTCGCGGTACAGGCGCCAGAACCAGAAGACCGCGCCGAACAGGCACAGCGACCCGGATCCGTACGCGCCAACCAGCAGGAGCATCGTTCCCACCGACACCAGCGCTGCAACGCAGGCAACCTGCACTGCTATCCGGGTCGGCACGGTCTCCACGCTGCCGGACAACTCCGGTAGAGACAACAGTAATGACCGACCGGGACACGAATACCGCACGGCCAGGCGCTTTCCGGTTTGGGTGCGATAACTACACTTATCGGCGCCCACCCATGCGGAACCATCAGTGACCGTGCCCGATCTCGAACTGCCCATCCTCGACGGTGGTTGCGGACCAGAACTTCACCGTGCGACATCACGGGGGCCCACATCTTCCGCACCGTGGTGCTCAGTACCTGGACATGCAGTCGCGCAGCAGGTCAGGTGAGAGTTCGGCGATTGTGCAGGTGATTCTGCGCCAGCCAGGCCCGCCTCCGAACTTGTCCTGAGACGAGTCGACCAGCACCTCGACGTCATTCGTGCCGGGCGCGGTACGCAGGTAGTACACGATGGGGTCGCCCTCGGTCGTATACGAAGTGAGCGCGAACTCGCCGCCACTGCGTTCTCTGCCTCCCGACAGGCAATCGATCACCGCCGGGGTGAATGGCTCCTGCGACTCGGTCCCCGGGCGCGGCGCCGCGGCGCCGCAACCCGGCAGTGCGGAGCGCCAGATGATTTCGGCCGGCGTCGGCGTGGACGGACGCTCTTGGCTGAAGTAGACAAGCGCGGCGACGGTGGCGAGAAGAATGGCGAAGGGGACACACCGCATCGCTACCTGCGTCTTCCCCGCCCTCATGACGACAGATTAGATGCAGCATCGACGCCTAGGCGCTCGGCGCCCGCCACTTGCGTCTGAAGAATCACCGCCATCTATCCCTGAAGGTCACACTCCATTCCGCAGCTCTCGAACAAGTGTCCCGTTCGTCGATCGTCAAACAGGACACTTCTCACTGGGAGGTGCGCCGGCATGAGTAGGTTTGTGCCGTGGACAAACCAGCGGCAACACCGTCGATCATGGCGCTGGCTGATCTGGCCACACCCATGGCGATCCGAGTAGCGGCGACCCTGAGCCTGGTCGAACACGCAGGCACCGAGGGGTCAACGGCAGAGCAACTCGCCACTGCAACCGGAACGGAGACACAGGCACTGCGACGCCTGCTCGACCACCTGGTCACGATCGGCGTCTTCGGTCTCGATGCCGAGCCCGCCCGTTACCGGCCCACGCGCCTCGGTGCCCAGATGAGCGAGGACGCCCCGGAAGGGGTCAAACCCCTGCTCGACATCACCTGCGCAGGCGGTCGCGCCGAACTCGCCTTCGTCGATCTTCTCGAAACGGTCACCACAGGCGCACCCTCCTATCCGCACCGGTACGGCCACGACTTCTGGGCGGATCTCGACGCCGAGCCGAGACTGCGGCGCACCTTCGACGCCCAGATGAACTGGCGGTTCCGCGAACAGGCGCCGGAGATCGCGAAGAGCTTGAACTGGAGCCGCTTTCCCGACATCGTCGACGTCGGCGGCGGAGACGGGCAGCTGCTCAGCGAAATTCTGCACGCCCATCCCGGCGTCAAGGGCCGGGTCCTGGACCTGGCGCCCACGGCGACCGCGGCCGCCGAACGGTTCGCTGCCGGCGGACTCGGGGATCGGGCGAGCGCCATTTCCGGCAGCTTCTTCGACCCGTTACCCGCGGGAGCGGGCGCCTACCTGCTCTCCGACATCCTCCACGACTGGGACGACGAGCACGCCCGGAAGATCCTGACCGAGTGCAGGCGGGCGGCAACCCCGAGCGGCTCAGTGGTGGTTGTCGAGCCGGTACGAGGGCACGGCGTCGGCACAGGCATGGACCTGTTCATGCTGATGTGTTTCGGAGGCAAGGAGAGGACGGTCGACGAGCTGATCGAGCTTGCCGCCCACTGTGGACTCGAGTTCCACACCTCGGTCCCAGTGGCGGACGGACGTATCGCGGTGGAGTTCAGCGTCGCGCCGCAAACCGACGGATGAACCGCTGTGGGTTCGCTGGATCTGCGACTTTCAGCGTTAGATGGCGCGGTTCTGATGGTTGACGGTGGCATGGAGATCGGGGATCCGGTGCGGCGTCTGAATCCGAAGCGAGTACGCGTGAAGGTGCCGGCGCGCCAGGATCAACCGGTCGTGGTGGGGACATCGAGGCGGTGCTCGATGCGGCTGACGACAGGCAGGCGGGCGATAGCGTAGCGGCCATCGACCTTGTCCGCTCCGGAACGGTCGACTGGAATCGACGGGCGGATGGCTCGACCATCTCGGTCGACCAGCCACAGCAGCGCGCATGTCGTGCCGGGGGTGCAACGGTAGTCGGTGGGTCCTCGGCCCGGTTTGCCACCCCACCACGCCTCGATCCCCCACGCCTGCGGATCTGAGCGTGCGGCCATTGCACCGAGCAGCTCGCCGAGGTCGCCCTCGCGCCGTACTTCGTTCACGACCAATGCCTCCCCGGCGGGATTCTGTCCGTCTGCGCCGAAGTAGGTTCGGCCCGAGGCGAAGTCGCACGTCACGACGGCCACCGGATGGAAACCGTCGGGGACCGTGCCTGATCGAGGCGGTGTGAAGCTCTGCGGCAAGGGGGGTGGGAAGTGCCCGGGGAACATGCCGGGGTCCAGGCAAGTCACCTCCCCGACCACCTGCGCCGCGGCGGGTCGGTCCGGCGGCCGTTCGTGCAGGTAGACCAACCCGGCGGTCGTGAGGCTAGCTGCCAGAACGACGATGCCGACGTCCCTCATCTTCATCGTGTCGACGATATCGACGAGGAGGGGGCCGTGTGAGGGTACGGCAGCACTGACAGTTGCCCGGCTGTGGCGCCTTGTCGCGCCGTCAGTGTCCCACTCAGGATAGGTCGATGAGTCCCTGAAGGATTGATCTCCAGGCACCGTTGACGACGTCATGAGGAAATCCGAGCAACTCTCCGATTCCGTGGAATGCCAGGTCGAAGGGGGCCAATGCGACCACCGCGCTGGCAGTGACGAGGAGGTCGTTCACGGCGACGCCGTCGAAGATCATACCGAGAGAACCCATCGAATCTCCGTCCCTTCTATTCGAATTCGCGGACACCGAGTGGGTGTCGCACTGTCTATCGGGTGTGCGTTACGACATTGTTTCAGCGTTGGCGGACACCGTGGTCGGCAGCGATGTGCCTCCCGGCAGAGTATGCCTTCGCGGCGCACGATCCCGTGGTAGTTGGAGTGCGATGACAGCCGCGCCGGCCAGAATTGCTGCGTAGGCCAGGACGTAGAGGTTCACGAGCACACTCCACGGAATCCATGTGGACGGAAACAGGTACAGGCCGACGACGACCCTGTCGTCAGGGAACCAGTACGACCACGACCCAGCCATCCCGAACAGCGCGAGCACTCCGAGCCACCACCACGCGTTCGTCAGCGTCCGATGCGCGAGGTAAACGAGCAGCGGCACGAACCACACCCAGTGGTGGCTCCACGAGAACGGCGACACCACAGCGGCTGTGAGGCCGGTGACGGTGACCGCGAGCAGGGGTTCGCCGCCGCGGTGAAGTCGGATCACCACCCACATGCTCACGGCGATGACGAGTGCTGCGAGCAGCAGCCACAGCCAAGTGGGTGCGGGCTCGCCGATGATCCGGACGAGCGCCCCGCGCAGCGACTGGTTCGCCGCGTGCCCCTCGTCCGCGATGCGGGTGGAATCGAAGAAGGTCTCCGTCCAGTACTGCCACGAATCTCTCGGCAGCACAGCCCAGCTGACCCCTATCGTCACGGCGATGGTGACGGTTGCGACTGTGGCAGCGCGCCATTGACGAAGCGCCAGGTAGTAGAGCACGAAGTACGCCGGCGTCAGCTTGATTCCCGCCGCGATGCCCACGCCAACGCCCTTGAGCCTGCTCTGCTCGCCGCGGGAGGTGTCCCAGAGCACCAGCGCCATCAACACCAGATTGATCTGCCCGAAGTAAAACGTCGTTCGCACCGGTTCGAAGAACACGCACGCGACCGCGAGCAATGCTGAGACCGCGACCAAGTGAGAGTTGATGCGGTAGCCGAGGATCCGCCAACAAAGCGCGACGATGAGGGCCAACAGGAAGGCGTTGAGACCCATCCAGATGTACTTGTCGACGTCGTCCGGCAGCAGTTCGAACGGAGTAAATATCAGCGCCGAGAACGGCGTGTAGGTGTAGAGCAGGCCGTGAATGACCGGTTCGGTGTAAAGCGGCAGACCGGCCATGACATGGCGGGCACCATCGCGGTACACGTCCAGGTCAATGCCACCCATGAACAGTCCCGTGTACGGCATCCACGGGTTGACCGTGGTGAACAGCAGCACTGTCGTCGTGGTCGTGATCAGTGCGATGACCCCGAGTGTCGGCCATCCTGCGGGGAATCGTCGATCGCTTTGTGTCTCGGTGACATCGGAATCCGATGCCAGTCGATCTCTGGTGTCGCCATGCATGATGAACAGTCCCTCCCCGGACTCCGCCTCAGCCCTTCTGCGAAGACGACGCCAAACCAAAGTAACCTTCCGGGCGGTATGAAAGGTGGACCGGGTCCAGCGCTGGGCCGATGCGGTTAAGGCTTTGTGCGGTACCGTCACAGCAGTTTGAATGGTCGTCGGCCATGGGGGATGAAGTGCCTTTGAGTAGGAAGATTGCTGGTGGGGTGGCCGCGGGTGTCGTGATCGCGGTAGGGGTGCCGGCGTCGGCCGAAGCTATCTCCGAACCTGTATCCGCGGACACAAGTTGCGGTTCGATGCCGGGGTCGCGATCTACGGCGTGAGCTCGGTCGAGAGCTTCCGTGGCGGCACGCAGCCCTCCGCAGTGGTTGCGTTCCAGAGCTTCCAGGCGCTTGCGGGCATAGCGGTCGACGGTGGCAACGTCCATGTCACCGACCACCAGAACAAGCATGCCCTCGCGCTTCCCATCGAGACGCCCACGCCCGGCCCCAGCACAGGACGTATCGACATCCCGTTCGGCAGCTGATCCAGTCCGAGCGCGAGGCCCCAGAGCAGCGCCTGACCGCGGGCCATCGTTGGCCGACATCCGATCCCCCATGTTGGCAGGGTGTTCCACGGGCGCTGGTTCTTCACTCGTCGTACGACTACCGCGAAAGGTGCCCTCCCGATGCAATTCTCGGAACGAATTGTCGGCCACATCCCGGATCGTTGGCTCGCTCGGCTGCTCGAGCGCGCCGAGATGATCAAATTCCTCGTCGTCGGCGCCATCACGTTCGTGACGACAGTGGTGTTGTTCTTCGGCCTGAAGTGGACGGTGCTCACCGACAAGCCCGTCACCGCCAACGTGCTCGCGGTCCTCGTCGCCACGATCCTGTCGTACGTCCTGAACCGAGAATGGTCCTTCGCCGAGCGCGGACGCCGCCCGCGACATCACGAGGCCGCCCTGTACTTCACCGTGGCCGGCATCGGCGTCGCAATCAACCAGATCCCGCTCGGGATTGCGAGATACGTCTTCGACCTGAGAGTGCCTCACGTGTCGCTCGTCGTCGATAACATCTCCGACTTCGTCAGCGGCTCCATCATCGGAACACTCATGGCGACAGCCTTCCGGTGGTGGGCAATGCGCCGCTTCGTCTTTCCCCACCAGAGCCCCACCGAACAAGCACCGGGAGACGAAATCGCACAACCAGTGGAACGCATCGGCGGGGCCGGCGAAACGGAATGACAGTGGGCTGGCCACGGTGTTCAGCGGTCAACCACAGCCGCTGAGCCCGCCCCGACCGGTCAAGGGTCGGTAACAATCGACGACCGCACAACGACATTGGCGGTGTATGACTCGCTCATGCGGTTAGCGTCACGCACACCAGGGGTGGTCCACTTGACCGAGGGGGAAGCATGGCTGTTGTGAAGAAGTGTGCCGTCGGCGTCGCAGCCGCGGTGGTCATCGCGGGGATCGGATCAGCGGGGGCGACGGCAGCGGCGGATCCACTCGCCGATGCCGGCGTGGCCGTTCAGTCCTTCCTCCTCGACATCGGGGTACCGGTACCGGGGCAGACGGCATTCGCGTTTCCGACGGCCAACTACCTCGTCGGTGTCGCCGCCGAGAACGGTGCCGTCTACGTGGCGAACAACAGTGACACCGCCAAGGAAGTTCTCGTTCTTCCCGCCGGTGCCTCCACACCATCCGTTCTGCCGCTCGGCGAGCTCACCGACGTTCGGGCCGTCGCAGTCGAGAACGGGAACGTGTACGTCCTCGACCAGGGCCGGGTCCTCCTCCTTGCCGCCGGACAGTCGACGCCGACGGTTCTACCGTTCGCCGGGTTGCACCAGCCGCTGGGCATCGCGGTCGAGGACGGCAACGTCTACGTCGCAGACACGTTCAACCAGCGAGTCCTCGAACTGCCCGCGGGGGCGTCGACCCCGACCGAGCTACCGTTTCGCGGCCTCGACGGCGGGCCGGTCCAGATCGCGGTCGATGGCGGCGACGTCTACGCCAGCGACATGTACTCGAAGAGACTGTTCACGCTTCCGGCCGGAGCCCTGGAATCGACCGTCCTCCCGTACGGCGCTGAGAGCACGTTCACCGGTCTGACCGTCCGCGACGGTGACGTGTACTACGTCGACGAGTCGAATACGTACGAAGGCGGTTTCGGCTCTCTCGGCAAGCCCGGACCGGGCGGAACGGTCCGCAAAGTTCCCGCTGGCACCTCGACCCCAGTAACCCTGCCGTTCAGCGGCTTCCGTGGACTGAGCGGCATCGACCTCGACGGCGACCGCGTCTACATCGCCGACTCGGGACACAGGCAGATTCTGTCCCTGCCCGTGAACGCCACCGCGCCCCAGCCCGGGACCGGCAGCATCACCCTCCCGTTCGGAAGCTGACAACGGGGGACCTTCCTCGTCCAGGCCGTGAAGAGGGTCTTTTGTCGTGTACGCCAGTCGTCAACAGGACTCATCCGCAGAATCCGGTACGGCCCTCCTTCGGTAGAGGGTCAGTAATGAAGTCAGGCGACGTGACGAGACATCAGAGGGAGGAGCGGGGAGGGGCGCTAGCGTCTCCCGCGGCCACTCAACGCCACAACACATGGGGGGAGATCATCATGAAGGCACGTGGATTGAGGCAGTTGCTCGCCGCGGCAGCCATTTCCGCAGCGGCGGTCGTGGGTGGGGCCGTGCCTGCAGCAGCCACACCGAACGCAGATCTGCTGGCGCCGATCACCTCTGCAGCAGCCAGCCTCGCCTCCGGCGACAGCGCCGCCCCACAAGGAATGACCACTCAGACACTGGTCGCTGCCCGCAACGCGGGATTCCCGATCTACGAGGCCATTCAAGAGGTGGCCGTCTACGCATCGAAGATGGGCACGACATACGCGACCGAGTACCGGCGCGTCTATGAAATCGACGCTCTGAACTCGCCGACAACGAAGTTCGTCGGGGTCGGCGCCACAGCGCCAGACCGCTTCGCCGTCGTCCACCAGGATGCGGAACCAATCGTGGTCAACGTGCGCCCACCTGCAACCCCACAGCCCTACCAAAGACTCACCTACGACGCGACGCCGCAAACGTGGTGGAACAGCCCGCTCGTCCGGCTTGCGAACGGCGGCCCCAGCGTCGGCATCGCACTCGTCCGCTAGCGGCCCTCCGTGCTGAACCACCCCGGTCGAGCCCATCGACCGGGGCGCTCTGGTGCTGGTCAGCTGAGGACTGACCTGTGATGTCGCACGGCCGGTGCGGAGTGTTCGTGTTTGCGCGAGGTGACGATGTGGATGGCGGAGTTGAGCGCGTCGGTTCGAGCGCGCGCCGCCACGCCATAGCCGGAAGCCGATGTTTGCGCCGATCGCAGGGCTGCCGGAGACCCGGAGGGGTGGCAGGAACCGGCACCGAGTGCCTGTGGCGGCCGCGATGGTGGTTTCTTGGGATTGCGGAAGGGTGACGGTGGAGACCGGGAGTATGTGTGGCCGCGATGATCTGGCATCGACTCGGACCAGGGCTGTGGGAAAGGACATTCTTGCGCGGAATTTCGTGGATAAGTGTCGTGGAAGATCTTGGAAATCCCAGGTGGCTCGGACAAGTAGATCCGGAACCTACACTGCCGCAGACACCGAATCTTGAGACAGAACTCGGACATGTTGAGATGTTGAGACAAGAACCTGGGGTTTTGTGATCCGATGAGACGGACGCATCCCGAATGACCAGCAGGTGAGGTTGTCTCCGGTCCAGTTGCGTTGGCTCGCTGATACCGGTTACGGCTGGCCGGGTGCGATCCCGAATGCCGCCCGGAGCTGGCCATGCAGTTCGCGTGCATCTTCCTGGTATGTAACCGAGGCGCCGTAGAGCGCCTCGAACGCGGCCTGCCTCGGGTCCGGCTTTGCGGCCGCGAAGATCGTGGGGAGCGCAAACGCGGGACGGCTGATCGGACCCATGTCGAACGGGTCGAACTCCCCGATGGAGTAGATCACGCCCTGTCTGTTACTGACACGGTCCGGCGCTTCTCGTCGGCACTCGACGTCGAAGTGTGCGGATGCTGTGGCCGGGTCGTCGAACGGCGATGGCAGTGGGTCACCGGCGTGCAGCGTCGCCAACGCGGGTGCGATCCAGGGTCGGTCGGCGAGGCCGGCGAACTTGTACGCCTTGGTGACGCACCATCGCGCGACCTCGCGTAGCCGGGTGTCGTCCATGTCGATGAGTGCGAGCACGAGGGCGCGGTCGTACTTGGCGAGGTGCTGTCCGCCGTCGTACTCAAGCAGTTCGGGGATTGGGTCACCGCCGCCCCATGCCCGACGTTCCCTCTCGGCGGACTCGGCTCAAAGTTCGGACGGTTTGACCGTGCGGCTGACGCTTCCTGGCCCGGACACCGTGATCCACTTCGGCTCATCCGATTCCACCGACTCCACTGTGGGCTCGGGAGCGGGCTGTCCTCGGGGATCCCGTATCCGGGCATGTCCCACATCTGAGCCGGCTGCGGTGCGGTTCCATCGTTGGGCCGCAGCCGGATCCGCCACACATCGCCTGGATTAGTGGTTCGGGCCAGCCGTAGTTGACGAACCCACGGCCATTGACCTCTATCAGATAGCCACCTTCGGGGACCTCGCAGAAGACCTCGCCCGTGGTGGGGAGGCGATCAACTGTCGCGCCGTCGGGGAGGGCTCCGTCAGATTCAGTCATGTCGCCATCGGCATCGGTCCGCGTATCTCTGGTGCTACCTCAGACCCGCACTGCACCAGGTCCAGTCGTCCCCGATGGCGATGCCGACCGGTCTACGACGATCCCGACGGTCATAGCGAAGATGACGAGGACCAGGCCGACAAGGGTCGGTCTGGGAGTCCTGCTGGTCTTCGGTCGTGCTGCGGTCTGGCCCATACTGCTCGATCAAGACAATGCGCTGTTGCCAGCCCGAAGGCGATTTTTGATACGCCGGCGATATACGCGGCCGCCTAACATGGCGAGCATGCGTGTGTTGGTCGTCGAGGACGAGCGGTTCATGGCGGAAGCCATCCGCGATGGGCTGCGCCTGGAAGCGATCGCGGCCGACATCGCCGGTGATGGGGACACTGCCCTGGATCTGTTGGGCGTCAACGCCTACGACATCGCCGTCCTCGACCGTGATATCCCCGGCCCCTCCGGTGACGAGATCGCCCAGCGCATCGTCGCTTCCGGTGGCGGCATACCAATCCTGATGCTCACTGCCGCGGACCGGATGGACGACAAGGCCTCCGGGTTCGAGCTCGGTGCCGACGACTACCTCACCAAGCCGTTCGAGCTGCAGGAGCTCGTGCTCCGTCTCCGGGCCCTCGACCGCAGGCGCGCGCACAGCAGGCCGCCCGTGCGGGAGATCGCTGGTCTTCAGCTGGACCCGTTCCGTCGCGAGGTCTACCGGGACGGCCGGTACGTCGCGCTGACCCGGAAGCAGTTCGCGGTGCTCGAAGTTCTCGTCGCTGCCGAGGGCGGTGTGATCAGCGCCGAGGAGTTGCTGGAGCGGGCGTGGGACGAGAACGCCGATCCGTTCACGAATGCCGTGCGCATCACGGTCTCGACGTTGCGCAAGCGGCTCGGCGAACCGTGGCTGATCGCCACGGTGCCGGGGGTCGGGTACCGCATCGATACCGAACCGGACGCCAGAGGCGGGGGCGACGGTGGATAGAGCGCCTGGGTTGGGCGTTCGCCTCAAACTCACTCTCAGTTATGCCGGGTTCCTCATGCTCGCTGGTGTCTTGCTCCTTGCGGCGGTTTGGGTCTTCCTGCTGAGAGGGCGGTCCACGAATTTCCAATTCCCTGATCGGGCCGACTTTGCCCGGGTCTTCGACCCGAGCAACTTCGGTCCCGTGGTGTTTGTCCCAGCAGCGATCTTGGCGCTCGGGTTCTTGCTGGTGTTCGGCCTTGTGGGTGGTTGGATTCTCGCGGGCCGAATGCTTGCCCCGTTGGCGCGCATTACGCGCGCCGCGCGGGAGGCGGGGAGTGGCTCGCTGTCGTACCGGATCGAACTGGAGGGACGCAACGACGAGTTCCGTGAACTTGCCGATGCCTTCGACGCCATGCTCGCACGGCTCGAAGCAAGAGACGCCGCGCAGCAGCGATTCGCCGCCAACGCCTCCCACGAGCTGCGCACCCCGCTGGCGATCACACAAACCCTTCTCGATGTCGCCCGCAACGATCCGAACCGCGACGGCGGCGAGCTCGACGAACGCCTCCGCGCTGTCAACGCACGGGCGATCGAGCTCACCGAGGCATTGCTCCTGCTCAGCCGTACCGACCAACGGTCCTTCAGCCGAGAAGACGTCGATCTGTCGCTCATCGTGGAAGAAGCCGCCGAGACACTCCTCCCGTTCGCGGAGAAGCACGGCGTCAGCATCGAGACCTCCGGGGACATCGCGCCGGTCATCGGCTCACACGCACTCTTGCTGCAGTTGACTACGAACCTTCTGCACAATGCGATCGTCCACAATGTCCCCGAGCACGGCAGCGTGCAGATCAGCACCGCCATCGGCTCCGAGTCCGTCATGCTCACGGTCGAGAACACCGGCGACAAGCTCAGTCCACAGCTGGTCTCGACACTCACCGAGCCGTTTCAGCGCGGCACTGCTCGCACCCGCGGGGACGATGCGAGGGTGGGCCTTGGCCTGGCGATCGTCAAGAGCATCACTCAGGCACACGACGGATCCCTCACGCTCAGCCCCCGAGCTGCCGGCGGGCTCTCCGTCGCAGTGCGACTGCCCGCCGCTCAGCGACGACCGTAAGCACGTGCCGGGCCAGCAGCGAACCCACGTCGGGTGCGCCGGCTGCCAACGCATGAGCCGACATCACCGCTCTCCGCTCGGTATCGGCGAGCAGCGGGATCAGAGTGGTCTCGATCCATCCTGCGTTGAGATCGGCATCGTCGACGATCACTGCCCCGCCGGCAGCAACGACCGCCTCGGCGTTCAAGCGCTGCTCACCGCCGCGCAGCGGCAGCGGCACATAGGCGGCCGGTAAGCCGACAGCGGCGAGTTCGGCGCACGTCATCGCCCCCGAGCGGCAGATCGCGAAGTCGGCTGCGGCGTAGGCGTACTGCATCTCATCGACGTACGGGACGACGACGTAGGGCGGGTCGCCGGGGTCGCCGTCGGGCGGCTCGACCATGCGCTGTGGCCCGGTGATGTGCAGCACCTGCACGCCGGCCGCCCGCAACGCTGTTACAGCGCCGGCCACGGCGGCGTTGATCGCTTGAGCTCCCTGCGAACCGCCAGTGACCATCAGTACCGGCTCGTCCAGGCGCAGGCCGAACCGTTGCCGAGCCGCCTCGCGCAGCGCGGCCCGGTCGAGCCTGGTGATCGCCGGCCGCAGCGGGATGCCGATCGCGCTGGCGTGAGCCAGGTGGACACGGGGCGCGGCGGTAAATACGTGGGTCGTCATCCGGGCCGCCAGTCGGTTCGCCACTCCAGGCCGGGCATTCGCCTCATGGACGACGATCGGCATTCCCCGCTGGCGTGCGGCAAGATAAGCGGGCATGGCCACGTAGCCCCCGAAGCCCACCACGACCTCGGCCCGCACGCGGTCGAGTACGGCTCCGGTCGCCCGGACGGAGTCGCGCAGTCTGCCCGGCGTGTGCAGCAGGTCGCGGCTCAGCTTGCGCGGCAGTGGCACGGGCGGGATAAGTTCGAGCGAATAGCCGCGGGCAGGGATGAGCGTGGTGTCCAGGCCACGGACAGTGCCGAGCGCGGTGATCTCGGCCGTGGGCTCCAGCAGGCTCAGCGCGTCGGCGAAGTTCATTGCGGGCTCTATGTGCCCGGCCGAATGGCCGCCCGCGACAACGACGCGCGGTGCGGGTTCGCCAGCCAGCATCACGATGCCCCTCTGACCAAGATTCCTCGGTTGGCATGAAACCGCTCGAACACATGCATGGGCAGCGATGCAGAGTCTGAATTGTGGGAGTAGCCCGACGGGTTATGAAACCGCACCACTCCATCATCGACTGCATAGATCAGCACAAGATGGCCTCCTCGTCGCGGCTCGTAGGTGTTGGGATCGCGAATCTCGGGTGATACCGAAGCGATCATGACCTGCCCGGGCCGCAGCTCTCGGGCCGATACCTGAATCGGGGTGTGCTCGACCAGTTGGCAGTCGAATCCGAATTGTGTGCTGACCCACGCCATGAATGGCCTGTAGAGCAGGCCGTGGACCTTGCCCGAAGGCTCCACCACATAGCAACCCCACTCGACGGCCAGCGCAAGGAGTTCGCCCATCGACAGTCGGACGTCAGTCCAGCCGTGGAGCAGCGACTGGAGACACGCCAAGCCGCAGACCTTGCGGGACCAGAACAGGTACTCCTCGCTCGAGGGGTATCCGTCGGAGGCCCAGTCGTACAGTTTCGATGGATCGGTGTGTCGCAAGAAGACCTCCAGCCCCGATGGGCCGGTGCGCCGCATCACGACCTCGTCGTTGTTCGCCAAACGCCCCCACTGCGAGACACAATGGAGACCCATCACGTGATCGGAAAGTCGAAGTAGACATCTGGATATGGTTCGCGTTTCAGCGTGTAGTGCCACCACTCGCAGTCGTACCGATCAAATCCGCAGTCCTCCATGATGGAACGAAGAAGCTCACGATTCTTGGACTCGATTGGCTTGATTCCTCGTGCTCGATGATGTGAGATCGGGTCCATGAGGTCGTGGTCGCCACCCATAGGAGCAAGTTCACCGGTCGCAAGGTGATAGAGCGTCAGGTCAACGGCGCCGCCCCTACTGTGGCCCGACTGGGTTGCCACGTATCCTTTTTCGAGCATCTCGGGTCTGTCGATATTGGGATAGTGCCGCTGCTTCGTCTGGCCATCCTCCGGCTGTTCTGACCAGCGTAGGAAGCTGTCGACGGCGCGTCGAGGACGGTAGCCGTCCCAGAGAAGCAATCCGAAGCCGAGGGAAGCTGCCTTCTCGCGTGCTTGCTCGAGGGCCGCGCACAAAGCCCGGGTGCCGACGATTCGATTCGCGAGGTAGCCGTCTACCGGTTTGCCGGTGAAGTTGTCCCACGTGGCGTACTTGGCATCCCAGCGGACTCCGGGCACCCAGTCGTCGACGTAGACGAAGTCGTCGTTCATCGCTTCTTCCCGTGCATTGTCATCGAGATGAGCCGGTCGATCATGTCGGAGATCGGCAGTCCCGCGGCGGCCATCATCCGCGGGTACCGGCTGTACGACGTCATGCCGGGCATGGTGTTGACCTCGTTGAGGACCACCCGTCCGTCGTCGGTGAGGAACATGTCAACGCGGGCAAGTCCCTTGCAGCCCAGGGTGCGGTAGATGGCCTTGGCGGTCTCTTGGACGAGCCGGCGCGATTCGTCGGAGATGTCGGCGGGAACGATGAACGTCGAGTTCTCCGATCCGGTTTCGGGTGAGTCCTCCTGGTGGATCCTGAAGAATCCGTGCGAGAGGTCGACGCGGTCCACCTCCCCAGTGATCAGGCCGAATAGTTCACCCATGACCGCGCAGCCGATCTCGCTGCCGGCCACGGCTTCTTCGATCAGGACCTTCGAGTCGTACTGTCGCGCCGCGCTCAGCGCGTTCGGCAGCTCGTCTTCTCGGGTGACCTTGCTGACGCCGAAAGATGAACCCGAACGGGCCGGCTTCACGAAGACCGGATAGCGAAGGTGATCGGCGTCGACCTTCTCGTTCTCCGCGACAACCCAAAAGCTCGGCGTGGCGATTCCCGCGCTCTTGGCCACGATGTAGGCCAGGGCCTTGTCCATGCACACAGCCGAGCCCTGGATGTCGCAGCCGACGTAGGGGATGCCGGCGAGCTCCAACAGACCTTGGATCGCGCCGTCTTCGCCGAGCTTGCCGTGAAGTACGGGGAAGACGAGGTCGAGGCGCACGGTTTCGTAGCCCCCCTGCTCCATGACCAGCAGGCCGTGCACACTTCGATCGGGTGACAGCACGGCGGGACGGGCGCTGCGATTCTCCCAATCCGCGTCGGGGCCGTCACAGAGCTTCCACTCGCCGCCGGTCGTGATGCCGATCCAGAACGGTTCGTACTTCTCCGTGTCGAGATTTCTTGCCACCTCTCGCGCCGACTTGATGGAGACGGGATGTTCTTCGGAAGCCCCTCCGAAGATGACCCCGACCTTCAATCTGCTCATGCTGTTCTCCCACTTTCAAAGTTGAGGCAGTTGACGAGGCTGTTTTCGACGGTGTCGTTCAGGGCGTGGTCTGTGTAGTAGGCGGAGTGCGGACTGATCAGCACATTCGGCAGGCGCTGTAGCCGCACCAGGGCCTTGTTCTCGATGAGCTTTTTCCTGCAGTCGGCGTAGAAGATCCCTTCCTCTCCTTCGACGACATCGAGCGCCGCGCCGCCCAACCGGCCGCTCTCCAATGCGGAGAGGAGGGCCTCGGTATCGAGCAGCGGTCCGCGACCCGTGTTGATGATGTACGCGCCGTGCTTCATCTGGTCGATGCGTTGGCGATCGAGGAGATGGTGTGTGTCCGCGGTGAGTGGAGTGTGGAGCGTGACAATGTCGCTCTGCCGCAACAGTTCATCGAGCGGAACGTAGTCGGCGGAGGCGTGAGGCCCGCTGTCATGTGCCAGCACTTGGCAGCCAAATCCCTGCAGCCGGTCGATGACTGCTGTGCCGATGCGCCCTGTTCCGACCACCCCGACGGTCAAGTCGCGCAGCTCCCTGCCGCGCGTGTCATTCAGCCGGTAATCATGCGTATCAGCACGGCGGACAATTGATTTCGCGTGGCGTACGGTCATCAGCATCAACATCAGTGTGTAGTCGCCCACGCTGTCGGGCGAGTAGTCGACGTTGCCGACCGAGATGCCGATGCTCGCCGCGAATTCCACGTCGATGTGGTTGTACCCGACGCTTCTGGTGGAGATGTACTCCACTCCGACTCGGCTCAGCGCCAGCAGCGTGGAATTGTCGATCTGCGTCTTGTGGCTCACGCTGATGCATCGGTTGCCACGCGCCAGTTCAGCGTTGGTTTCACTGACCGCTTCCTCGGTGATGCTTGGCGTTATCCCGAGGCGGGGTCCCATCTCGCGGAACAAAACGGCTTCGTCGTGACCGCATCCGAAAACTCTGACCCCAGTGGTCGGGACGGCCGAGGGTGACGAATCGTCGAGCGCTCGGACGCGTCGCTCCGCGATCACTTCGCTGTCGATCAAACCCAGGTCTCTGTAGGACATGCCGAAAGTCAAGACAACGCGGTGTTGCCAGCGCGTATGCAATTTTCGATATGCGGACGATATGCCGCCCGTGGGGTTGCGTTCGGAAGCGGCATGCGCGGAACGAAACAGCGGCAAGATGTCCGCGCCGGCGCCGTAGCCTGAAGAAGCTCGCGCTCACGAGTTATGTGAGCGCGGCGGCGACCTCGTCAAGGCGGGCCCCGCGGGAGGCCTTGACGAGCACTACGTCTGCGCGGGCTGCGGCGTACTCCCCGACGGAGCCTCTTCTGTCTGTTGTCGACCTGCAGCGAAGATTAGCGAAACGCGACGCTACTTTAGCGAGCCGATCTACCGAATCGCTGCCGTCGACCGCTTTCTCGACCACCACGGGTGGGCACCTCGCGCTCGAGTCCGGGCTTGAGCACGATTTGCTGCGCAGACTCGATCGGCTGTCTTCGATCACCTGGCTGGTTGCGCAACCGGTTGAGCTGCGCTGGACGGAGCCGCGCAAGTTCCGTCACGTGCCGGACCTGTTGTCTACCGATGCTGATGGCGCCGTAACCCTGTGGGATGTGCGGAATCCGCGGCGGCTGGATGAAAAGTTCACCTTGCAGGCGGACAAAACCCGCTCGGCGTGTGCGGCTGTCGGATGGCGATACGAGATCTTCACGGGTCTTGGGGAGGTCGAACGACTCAATCTGTTGTGGCTGCACGGATATCGAAGAAGGCCGAAGTGGCAGGGCCTCGTTGAGGTGCCCGAACCGGCGAGACCCATCCAGGCTCGCCCGGCTCGACGACGACCGCGAACATCACAGTCGTCAGCTCGCCGCCGCTACAGCGACGAGCCCCGCAGGCCCGGACGCGGTCCTGCGGGGCTCATGGCGACACTAGATGTCAGTTGTTGGTGATGACGAAGCCGCTGCCGACGTCGTTGCGCGAGTTCAGGTTGTCGAGGATGTTCTTGGCGGACGTGGAGCTGTACGGCGACACAAGTCCGGGAACCGCACTGAATGTGATTCCGACCCACTTGCCGGTGCCGTTCATAACAACAGGCCCGCCGGAATCGCCGTTCTTATTGGCGGCGTAGGAACGGATGATGCCGTTGTTGACCGCGCCTACCGCCCCTCGATTAACCCCGACCGAGAAGATGTCGGGGGTGCGGTCAGAGCGTGCGCCGTAGTTTTCGATCCAGGTGGAAGTATTGAGCCCGATGGCAATCGGAGGCAGGGCAGGAGCCCCGCCGGCACCGCTGTAGATCGAATTGACCTTGAAGAGACCCCCGCCTGACTGGCGAGCGGCATTGCCGTCCTTGTCCCTCACCTGACTCGACAGCTGGACCTCGGGGGCGAACTCGATGACCATGTAGTCGGTGGTTGTCTCCAGGTTCTGCTCGCCGTTCTTCAGGAGGCCATTCGCATCTACCCAACGGACCCATCCGATGGGGTTCACCTGTGGCTTATTGTTCTTCTGCGCATACTTGACGGCATTGAAGTCGTAGACGGGGTGATCGTTGTTCGTAACGGATGTGCCGGGTTTGACACCGGGGTATTTGGGGTAGTCCGGATTGACGCAGGCCGCCTGGCTGGTGCACGGTTCCAGGTTCGCGTCTTGTCCGGGCTTTTTGAGCTGTCCAGGATTCGCGGGGTCCGGTACCAGTTGCGCTTCGTTGCAGTGACCTGCGGTGATTCCGATCTTTCGGCCTGCCGAATCGGTTCCGACGACGCCGAGCGTGCAGTACTTACCGTAGTATTTCAACGCGGTATCTGTGGGAGATCTGGGACTCATGTCGCCGGTGAAATCGATGAACATGCCGGGATACGCGATGGGGACCGAGCTGACTGTGGCCGGATCGTACGGCTGGTAATCCCGTGGACTTGCGTCTGTGCCGACCGCCGCGGCGGTGTTGGTCGTCGTGGCGGTGAGCCCCACGGTCATGGCCAGGGCGGCGAACGCTCCCGCGAGTAGTCGGGTGGTGCGCTTCATACGAAGATGTCCTGTCTGTGGAGGAGCAATGCCGCATGACCGTACCGGCCGGTCCGCTTTGTGGCGGCCGATTTGAGAAACCGCTCGCCCACCGCTCTCGCTGCGGCGCCGGTCCGGTGCACGGCGGCGCGTAGGTGACGGCGCCCGCTTCCCACCCGACGAGGCAGTGGCCCGGGCTGAGCGGATGCCCGTTCGGGCAGCGATCCGGCGAGCGATGTTGCTGACCGGCGTTCGCAACGGCCGTTCGCTCCTGGCCCGAGCCGTCTCACCACCTGCTGTCGGTGGGAAGCGGGAGCCGCTCGTTCTGCCTCCCCCGGATTCGACGGCGTCGGCCGCGATCGCGGCGGTGCTTCGCGCAGGGCAGGTGCCACTCGTCCTGTCGTTGAGCAGAAGATCCAGGGCCTCGACCAGGCTGGCGCCCAAGCAGAGTCGGCCAGGTTCTGCGGAACCGGGTGCACGGTCTCGCCCCCCTCGAGGGCGATGCGCACGACTACCTCCGGGAGTCCCAGCGAGCGGATGCGGGCAGCGTGCTCCTCGGACCGAAGGTGCGGCAGATCATCGCTCCTGTAGCTCGAAGGTCGCCCTGTAGCGTGCAGTACGGACGCCAATAAACGACGAAGAATACCGTCGGGTACGTTCCGATCATGACGGCGACGTGGGAACGGGTCCGAGGCTCGAACTACGGCACGATGGGACGGACCGCTCGCGGAACGGTCCACCGGCCAGACGGATCTCGGGAACGCGTGTGGCACGCGCCTGAGGAAGCTTGGCGCTACGAGAATGATTCCGGTGAGCCCACTTTCATCGAGAACACCACCGACAGATGGTCGCGCGATGAGGACGGCACGATGGTCCACGCCGTCAAGTCCCCCGACACCATGTACGCAACCATGGGGACTGGCTCGCCGTCCCTTCTTCTACGCGCCTACGACGTGTTTCCTGCCAAGACAACTCGCGGGTTCGACGACCAACGATTCGTCGGACCGAGTGCACCCAGAGCAGTCCGCGTTCGTGGCCGCGACGGCTGGGAGGTGAGCGCCCTAGACCAGCATGCGAATGAAACGGTCACCTATGTGTTCGACGCGGAACTCGGTATCGCTGTGCGGTGGCAGCGAGGCGAGGACTGGATGGAGCTCGAAAACCCGAGTCTGGACGACGCATTCGAGCCTACGTTGTTCACATGGACAGGCCCGTCACGCCCGGCCGAGGATGACATCGCGAGATTCCATCGCGAGCACGAGGAACGTCAGCGCGTCCTGGCCGGGATTCCTCAGGCGCTTCCGACGTGGCTGCCGATGACGACAAACGTGCAGCCTCAATCCGGCATTGCCCGCACCGGCGAACTGAGTCTGTCGATCAGCGGGTATACGCCACAGTTCACACTGCGTCGCTGGGTGACAGCGATCGGCGAGCCGAAGGCCGAGTGGCCGAACGATTCAACACCGGAACGCTACCGCCGGTCCGTCGGTGACTGGACCTACGAAATCCGCAGCCACCAGGAGATCAACCGGGACGACTGTGCTCGGATCGTGGACTCGATCGTTCCAGTCGACCCACCTGATCGCGATCCCGCTGATATCACGGCCGAACTAGCCATCGAGGAGCACGATCGCCGCGAAGCGGAGGTGCTCGCCACTTTCGGAACGGGACGAGTCCTTACCGACCATCTCGAGGACGAGTCACTGCTCATCCGTACAGATTTCAGCGACGACGCCGCTTGGCGGGACATTGCCGTCGCAGCCATGGCTCCGGTACCGCAGGGAGGCGACACCGAATTCGCCGCATACCTCACCTGCATCGACAACCCGGAGTACGACGGGTTGACCGTCGACGGACTTCTCGAGGCAATCGGCGAACCGCCGCCCTACTACGTGTTTCTCGTCGACGCCGAGACGGTGAAGAACCCCGAGATGCCCATCGTCACCGTCTACACCGGGCCCGACGAACCGGAACGGCCTCGCGGAAGAACCTTCCGCGTCATTCCCTCGGAGATGTGTGGCGTGGAGAACAACCTGTCGATCGCGAACATGGACTTCGAATCCTTCGCGGACAGCGCCGACGAGGACGGGGTGTTTCGTGGTTTCCCGGAACCCGCCCATCCCATCGAGGAGGTGACCACACGCGAGATCGCGCACTGGATCGCAGACGATCTGGATACCGACGCCCTCAGGGAGTTCCACGCCCAGATCGCCGGGCGGAAGTATCGCTATCCGGTGTCACTGTTCGAGGTCGAACTGGCCGAGGTTCATGCTCACACCCGCGACACCGAACATGGAACGCACGCTGAACTTCTCGGCTACGACGAGTTCCTGGGCGCGACCTCGAACGGGGGACCAGCGCTGCGCGGTACCGTGCCGACACACAACGGCTACTGGACGTTCGTCATCGACCGTGGCTCCCATCGACCGATCGCGGCATACCGCATCACGTTCGCACCCTACGTCCCTCCCGCACCACAGGACGGAGTGCCGCAACCGATGAAGCTCGAGGTGCCGTTCGTATGCACTGAACCGATATCGTTCTCGATGCTGACCGATGACGACGACCTGATCGACCGAGACGTCGTGCAGCGAGCCATTCTGGCCGAAGCTGCACGGCTGCACCCCGACGGCGACATCGTGGGCGGCGAACCAGTCCTCCAGCGGATCCCCCGACTCCTGGGCTTCAACATCGGATGCCACGTTCAAATCGACGGCCGGCCAGTGTTCTATGTGGCCATCGTGACCGACGTCGACGACAAGTTCCTCGTCCGGGAGGTGCCACCCGAGGGGCTGCGGGTAGTCGGCCCAGGCGAGGACTGAACGATGACCACGGCCCAGGCACCAGCCGATGCGCCTCGCGCTTTGCGGCCCGGGCCGCAGCCGGTCCTGAACCGTCGCACACCGTCCTGACAGACCATCGTCAAACAGGACAGCGCCCGGTGGCAGGTAAATCGGGTTCGAGGATTCGGGTGAACCAGTTTCGGCCAGGAGTTTCAGGCCGGTTCCGGCAGATCGGTTCGGGCCAGCCGGCCTCCGGCGGCCGGAATCGATAGCTTCGGGCTTCCTCTGGTCAGCGAGGGACTGTTCCGCGGTCGAGAGGACGTGAGGAGTATGAGGCGGGTTCCTGAGACACATCGCGAAAGCCGTTACGAAGTCAGTCGGTTCGGGCGTCTCCGAACCTGGTGAGTGGAGACCAGCGCGTCCTCCCGGGCCCGCGGGGCAGTCGTCTACGGAACGTAGACGGCTGCGACGCCCGGTGTGATGATCGTGCTGCCATCGATTACCACGGCGACGACAACCTGCCCGGTCCCGGTCGGCAGGACCGCTGCCGGGCGTCCGTCCAAGCCGCCCGACATCTGGGCGGAGCCGGAGGCTCCGCTAGACAGGTTCAGCCAGTGCACGTTTGACGGAAGTAGACATCCCCACCGGCCCCCCTTCGGGCCGGTGATCGTCACCGTCCCGGGCTGTTCGCCGACCACGGCCACGCAGCGAAACGCGGGTACGTCGAAGCTGCCGTTCGGGTTTCCGAACGGCGCCGGGTCGATCTGGAACGGAACGGTGGCCGCGGCGGAGGCGACGGCCGCCGGCGCCAGAACCGAACCGGCCACGATGGCCGCGCAGGCGACCGATCGGCGCAGGAAATCGATTACGGCGACCTCCAAGAACAGTCGGGGCCAGGTCTCGTCACTCTATTACTCGCTGCCGTGTTGCACCGTTCGAGCAGATGGAACGCACCTACACCCGGCAGCGCAACCCCAGGCGGCCCAAGAATCTAGCTGAAATTACGACCCAGACCAAGCATGAGAACCAGGCCGTCACCCCGCGAAGCCAGCGAGCCGACTCCGGATTCTTGAATCGAGTGCACTCTCAATGGATTTGAAGTTTCGTCGTCACCAACAACTGAGCGCATGACAGCGGGCCAGCAATCGAATCATGCTGGCCCGCTGTCGTTGTTCCAGGCGTTCAGCCGGGCAGGTGCCCGTAGGTCAGCCAGTAGTTCACGATGTCCAACAGGTTGCCGATGGGGCCGAACCAAATCCCGTATGGGTCCATCCGAGTTCACTTCCAATCAGGTGCAGTGTCCGCCGAGGTCACATGGGATCACGGCCCAGATCGTGCGACGCCACTCCCGCTGCAAGGGGAGTCCCCACTTCCAGCCATTAGGGATCATGTGCAAACCCCCGGGGGTGCCTGACCGTCCCGACCCTGTCAGGTCAGGCTAGACCTCGGAGGTGGTCGAACAGAAGATTTGGATGGACATCCACTCCACCTACCAGTGGAAATAGCTGTCTACGCGGCTCCGGCTCGAGCTTCCGACAGCGAATACTGTCTCGCCATCACCGTCACCCCGACGTCCACCGCAGCCGACGCCGTGCCGTGCGTCGACCCGGCGGTTTCCGAAGCCGAGCGGATTCTCGGGCTGCTCGCAGAATGCGACCCGGATCTGATCGTGTGGTTCGTCCAACGGTGGTGACTCGGGCGGTCCTGCTTACATGTACGGCACCACGAAGATCGTCGGCATGGTGAATGGCGTCGATACAAACGGATTCCGCTACGTCAAGTTCGCGCCGGTCCTCGCCAGCATCCTTTCCAACCCGAGCCAGGTCGGCGACAACATCGTCGTCACCAACAACTGAGAGCATGACAGCGGGCCAGCAATCCAAACCTCGCTGGCCCGCCTGTGCGTTACCCAGGGAAGCAACTGCGCTGGAAGTCGACCAGGCACGGATAGGTCGCGGCCGGCCATCGCAGGGTCTCATACGGTAACGGGAGGAACCAGAAGGTGTCACCCATCGTCAGTCACCTCCTTTTCTAGGGGCAGTGTCCCCCGAATTACGCGCTACTTGGGCTGCGAAAAGGTGACGGTGGAGACCAAGAGTCAGCCTGGCCGCGATGACCTGGCTTCGACTCGGACCAGGGCTGTGGAAAGGGACATCTTCGCACGGAATTTCGTGGACAAGTGTCGCGGAAGATCTCGGAAATCCCAGGTGGCGCGGACAAGTAGATCCGGAACCTACACTCCTGTCGACTTGCAGCGAAGATTAGCGAAACGCGACGCTGGTTTAACTAGCGCGGTTCGACGCGATCCTGGGCTCTACCTGCGATGTCTACTGTCAACTGGCGTCCGATGTCGGGCGAGGAGTGCTGCCGGATCTCTGCAGTGTCCGGACACGAACGCGTCGTGTTCGTGGTGTGGGACTGACGGTCGCCGCCTTCACTCCATCTGGCTCCAGGGGCGTGGCTTCAGCAATCCGACCATAATCGAGTCATGAGTGTCCCCGCGCCTGAATCCCCCTCGTTCGAGCATGTCGACTTCGAGGCACTCGATTCGTTCCGTTTCCCGGACGGCGGCGGGTACCCCCAGAGCTACCGCGAGTTTGTTCGCTCCTGCGGCTGGGCCCGCACGTTCGGCCTGTGGCTCATTTACCCGCCCGTGCAACCCGGTTTCGCAGACGGGCGGGCCCGTGCAGCGAACCTCACCGAGCACTTCCACGCGGTCTTCCGCGACGGCGAAGAGGAGGAATTCGGCTGGATGATCGAGCCCGACGGTAGCTGGGACCTCGCCGAACGACTCGAGGTCTTCGGCTGGAGCGAGAACGGCGACCTTCTCCTCTGGGACGTCGCAAGCCGCAATGCCGACGAGGAGTTTCCGGTGTGGGAATCGCGCGGCATGAACACCCTCCACCTGCTCGGCTCGAGCCTTGACGAGGCGCTTCTCAAGCTGCGCGAGCGCTCCGAGGCCCAGGTCATTGAGCCGCTGAGACCTGCCCGTCTCTGACCCACAGCTCATCCGGATCCGCTCGAGGCTGAGATCCGCCGGGACGCCACCGCGACCCGAGGCGCTCCGGCGTCAAGCATCAGCGCCTGCAAGCCACGGACACGTTCACGTCGCGCTACACGCCGATCGCTCGCTCACTCCGCGTTGACGTAGACCTGAGCCACAGAGCCAGAAGCGACTGCGCTCACGCGCCAAGTCTCGACATCCTTCCCGGCATCGAACACGAGCGTCAGCGCCGTCGCTGGCACCTCGGGCAGAAGTGCGAACCGCGGTTCATGAAGGTCTCCCGCACCATCGGCGGGCCGCAACGCGGGCACGGCTTGCCGGCGCGCCCGTAGGCGTTCAGGGAGTGCTCGAGTACCCGGATGCCCCGTTGACGTATGACCGCAGCCTTCTCAGCGGTGGTCACACATGGCGAAGATCGATGTCCGAAAGCGACTTGGGCACGTACGGGATTGGACGAGATGCACTTTCTACGTTCTGTTCGCCATCGTCCGCGAGTGCATTGAGGTCGGTAGCCTTCTTGTCGGAGATACTCACGGGCGCATCGTCTCTCGCCGTGTCGACGCGATGCAATCGGCCAGGAGTGGGATCCGTTGCTGTGCGGTCCGTGAACGAGCCGGTTGTGGGGTCATGGCGTAGCAGACCACCTTTCGATCCGGCGGTACACCTATATCGACGGGCTTCGCCGACTCTCCCGAGATCCGTCAAAGTAGCCTGTGCACTTTGACCGTGGTCGGACGCGCCTGTCAATGTAGGTGTGTCACCGAACTCAGAGGCAAGTCGTCGCATCCGTCAGGATGTGAGCATGAAACACGCGCAAACGCACCCGGACCGGATCGCCGAGATCCTGACCGGCCTCGACCGACTACGAGCAGCCGATCTGAAGACCACTGTCGTCCCGCTCGGCGACCGGGAGGTCATCGGCTACAGCTGCCACATCCACGGGGCAGCCGTGCATCGCTACGAGCACGCCGCTCCCGCGGACCCGGACGTGCTCGCGGCATTCGAGAACCGGCTCGGCGTCGGCCTTCCGGCCGACTACCGCGAGTGGATCACCCGGGTGGGCGACGGCGGAGCCGGACCGATGCTCGGACTGCT